>ONVN01000112.1 GCA_900321295.1 uncultured Eubacteriales bacterium | reverse complement strand
GGCCCGGAAAGGAAGCCCCTGCTCAGCACGGTGATCTGTGTTCCCTATGACAATGAAGCTGCCGCAGAGATCGCGCGGCGCGACCCGGATCTTCCCAGAAAAGAAGCCTACATCCGGGAAGTTCTCACCGGTATCTACTCGCGATAAGCCAGCCGGCACACGGAGGTGTCTGTATGAAACGTTCTGTCATCCTGCTCGCGATGCTGCTCGTCCTTCTCGCCTGCCTTCCTGCCCTTTCCGAAGACCTTCCGGTCTTTCTTCTGGAGCAGGACGGAGCCCCTGTCGGATCAGCCGTGCTTTTCGGATCGGAAAACACGCTTCTGACCACAATCCCTGTCCCCTCCACGGAGGGCCTGTATGTGCTTTCCGGTGAGGAAAAAGTGCCTGCGGAGATTTTCCCGGATCAGGATCAGCTGCTGTCCCTCGTGCTCACGGAAACCGCACTTCCCGGAACCCCCATGGAACTTGGTCAGGTTTCCCTCACCGGTCTTGAAGCTTCCGGATTTCTCCCGGACGGGGCCATTACCCAGAGCGAATGCCTCCATGTGGCGTATCTCACACAGCCTGCCGGCCTGACGCTCAGTGCGGACGCCCTGCTTCTGCCCGGCGCCGTGCTGACCAATGGTGACGGTGAGCTGTGCGGTCTGATCGCCGCTTCCCTGGGCGAAGGCGTGGGCCGTTATTTCGCCCTGAGCAGTGCGGAAATCTATGCGCGGTTGACCGAGGAAGACACCGGCATCTCCTCTCCGGAAGTTTCCTATATCCAATATACAGCCACCGTGGAGGGCAGCCACGTGCACCTCGACTGGTCCGAAGCACCCGAAGCCCGGGAAGACGGCATCTACTGCGTGTACTGCTCCGACCTCGGCAACACCTATTACACTTACCAGATCGGCACGGAATGCACCGATGACTTCCCCGTCGTTCCCGGCCGGACCTATCGTTTCTATGTCCGGGAGCTTGCCTCCGAAGAGGACGACGCCTTTGTCCCCGGTTTTCCGGACGAAGGCGAACCGATCAGCATTCCTTCCGGCGGCACCTTCACCCGCTATGGATTCCGGGACCTGGAGGTTTTCCTGGCTTCCCTCGATGAAAACGAGACGGTTCCTGAAACCACCATTCTTTCCCCTTTCACGGATTATGCAAACGTCTTTACCCACCCCGGCGTGTCGCTCTATCTGCAGGTTTCCAGCACCTATGAGGTGACGGAAGAAAGCTATGCGGATCTGACCTGTGCGCTCCTCGCGCCGGACGGAACCTGCTATTCCATGCAGAGCGGGTACATCTTTGCACCGGAATACATGCCGAAGGACTCCTGGCACATGGAGATCACCGAACTGTTCGATGAATGCTTCCAGTCCGTGGGCGGACCCAGCGGAACGTATCGTCTGCAGTATTTCCTGGACGCAGAGCTTGCGACGGAAATCACGTTTGAGGTTCCGTAAAGACACAGACAAAAAAGATCATCCCGGCGCTTCTGCCTGGATGATCTTTTTTGTCTGTCTTAATAGGAAATGGTTTCCCCGGTCAGGTTTTTCCATGTGCTGCGGATCGTGTTCTGGTTGGCTACACCGTATTTCGGGTCGTTCTGTTCGCATTCGCTCATGGTTCTCAGGAAGTGAACACACAGATGCCCGTCAAAATTGTTCGAGCTGATGGATCCGCTCAGATGCGGCATGTCATGGGTCGCAGCGATCGTCCAGATGCCGCTGGGCAGCCGGACATACACCGCCTTCTGATTCCACGTATTCACCCCGCCAAACGCCTTGAGCATGTTGGCGGTGTCTTCCGCGGTCAGCGGTTCGGAGTCCGCATGCCGGCCCAGGGAATAGAGCCGCAGGGTCCAGGAAATTTTGGAAACCGGTTCATAAACCAGAATGGTCTGACCGGAGCGGATGGTCGGCTTGATATCGTTGAACCAGTGCAGCAGCTGGAGGGTAACCCGCTCAGAACCGACCGTCACCGTGGCCGTTTTGCCCGACTGACCCGATGCCGTGACGGTGGCCGGTTTTGGCGTGGCTGTCGGAGCAGGGGTTGCCGCAGGGGCTACAGTAGGGGCTGCAGCCGCCACGGCGCTTCCGGAATAGACCCGTGTCTGCGTCTTTTCCCCGGCCACGCCGTCGGCCGTCAGGCCGTTCCGTTTCTGGAAAGCCGTCACAGCAGCCTTCGTCACAGCGTCATATGTCCCGGTGACATTGACGGTATAGGACAGATTCTTCAGGGCGGTCTGGAGACGGGTGACATCCGTTCCGGTGGATCCGACCGTCAGATTCCGGTAGGTATTCGACGTATTTGCCGCAGCGCTGGCTTTTTCCACTGCCTGCGCAATCGCGGCCTTTGTCTTGGGTCCGGCGACACCGTCCACGCTCAGGCCGTGTTCCCTCTGGAACTGCTCCACCGCGGCCTGCGTTCCGGAGCCGAAGTTCCCGTCTACACCCTTTGTGTAATAGCCGAGTGTTTTCAGCTGCGTCTGCAGTTCGGACACGGCACTTCCGGTCATACCTGGTGCCAGTGTGCCTTCCCGGTAGGTTGTTTCCGGGGGAGCCTGGACAGAAGGAGCCGCGGTTGTGGTCGGAATGACGGAAACCGGTCCTGCGGATTTCAGTGCTTCCATCCTTGCCAGCGTGTTTTTTCCGGCCACGCCGTCCGCACTCAGGCCCTGGGCCTTCTGAAAGCTGCTGACCGCTGTTTTGGTTTTCGCGCCGTATTTTCCGTCAATCTTGCCCACGGAATAGCCCAGCTGAAGCAGGGCGTTCTGCAGGAGCACCACACGGGTGCCTGTGGAACCCGGATAGATGGAGGCATAGTTGCCGCCAAAGAAAGATCCGTCCGATGCGGTCACGGCGGCGGATGAAGATGTGGAAACGGAGGAGGTCCCTGTGTTCGGCACGGCCGGCACAGGCGCCGGTGCCGCGGTCACCGTGACACCTTCTGCCAGCTGATAGAGCAGTTCTCTTGTCCGTGTACCGGCAATTCCGTCCACGGAAAGACCATGCTTTTTCTGAAATCTGCGTACCGCATTCTCCGTATAGGCGCCATAGGAACCATCCAGTTTCCCGACGTTATATCCCAGCCTGTCAAGCGCTGTCTGGACTCTCAGGACTTCTTCGCCTTTGTCCCCGTAGGTCAGACCGCCTGCAGGTGTCATTGCAGAGGCCGCGGAAAGGTTGACAAGAAGCACTGCGGCCAGCAGAAAAGCCAGTATCTTTTTCAAGCAGACGTCCCCCTTTCAGAGATTTAACGATAGAATACCATAATTTCATCCTTTTGTGACAAAATTTCACAGATTTGTTTCAAAAAGGCGCAAACTTTCTTCCGGCTTGTCAATAATGCATTCCGCTCCGGCCTCTTCCAGCTCCCGGCGCTCACGGAAACCCCAGGTCACCCCCACCGCGTGCATTCCTGCATTCCTGGCACAGGTGATATCCACCGAGGTGTCCCCGAGATACAGGATTTCTTCCGGACGGAGCCCTGCCTCCGCCGCGGTTTCCAGTGCTGCCAGGGGATCCGGCTTGAGCGGGACCCCGGTTCGCTGACCGCGGACCACCGTGAAGATCTCTTTTCCGAAATAATGCCAGATCACATGCTGCGTATCCGCATCCGGCTTGTTGGAAAGCACCATGCAGACCATGTTCCGTGCCTTCAGGGCCTCTAGCAGCTCCGGAATCCCGGGGTAAGGTGCCGACACCACCTGGTTGTGGGTCTCATAGTAGGCCTGATAATCCGCCAGGACAGCCTCCAGCAGGTCTTTGCGGTCCCCCACGGCCCGGTCCGCAAGCACGCGCGCTCCGTTCCCTACCATATAGCAGTAGTCCCGGACCGGATACTCCTTCAGGCCGTGCAGCCGCAGGGAGCGGTTCATCGCACCGGCAATATCCTCCAGGGTATTGACCAGGGTTCCGTCCAGATCAAACAGAAAGCCCTTTATCATGCTGTTTCCCCCATTCATGAAAAAAACCGGCTGCTTTTCGCAGCCGGATGTTTTTTACGCCTTTACCAGTTCCACAAGCTTTGCAAAACCGGCGGGATCATTCACGGCCAGATCAGCAAGCATCTTGCGGTTCATGTCAATGTTCTTCTTCTTCAGACCATTGATGAAAGTGGAATAGCTCATGCCATTCATACGGGCAGCAGCGTTGATACGGACGATCCACAGACGGCGGAAATCACGCTTGCGCAGTCTGCGTCCAATATATGCATAGCGAAGGGAACGGCGTACCTGTTCTGTAGCAGCGCGATACTGCTTGGACTT
>ONVN01000001.1 GCA_900321295.1 uncultured Eubacteriales bacterium | reverse complement strand
TCTCTGCAAAGCTGTCGATGGGTGCCCTGAGTCCCTGCATGATTTCCTGCATCTGTTCTGCGCCTTTTTCGCCTTCATACTGGAAGGTCAGAAGCCGCTGTGCATAGAAGCCGAACTCAGCACGCAGTTCATCCAGGCGGGTCAGAAGATCCTTGCCCTGTCCCTTGTAATATGCCGCCATTTCGCAAACAAGAACCGACGCGTTGACAGCATCCTTGTCGCGCACATCTGTTCCGGAAAGATAGCCATAACTTTCTTCAAAACCAAAGACATAGCGGTCTGTCTCACCATTTTTCTCAAGGAGTCCGATCTGTTCACCAATGAACTTAAATCCTGTGAGAACATTGCGAAGTTCTACACCATATTTTCTGCAGACAGGGACGGCCATCTCCGTTGTCACAATCGTTTTGACGGCCACTGGTACCTTCTCCGCAGGCTTCCGGTGAGAACAGACATAGTCCAAAAGAAGAATGCCCATATCATTTCCGGAAATCAGTGTGACTTCATCGCCTCTGCGAACACCTGCGCCAAGACGGTCACAATCAGGATCCGTGGCAAAACACAGGTCTGCTTTTTCACGGATTGTCTGCTGAATAGCAAGCTTCATCGCTTCACGGATTTCAGGATTCGGATAAGGTGCTGTCGGGAAATTGCCATCCGGGAGTTCCTGTTCCGGTACCACCGAGACCTCAATATTCCCCAACCGGTGAAGCATCTCTCTCACCGGGACATTACCTGTTCCATTAAGCGGTGAGTAGACCACATGCAGTTTCTCTGTGGTTCTGGTAATTCTCAGCTTGTCCACACATGCATAATAGGTCTCGATTGTTTCATTATCGATATACGTCACCTGGCCTGAAGCCAGCGACTTTTCAAACTCCGGAAGCTCGTCTACAAGCGTCTCCTCAGCATCAATCATCTTCAGAATCTTCTCTGCTGCTTCCAGTGTGATCTGACATCCGTCTGCACCATATACCTTATAGCCATTGAATTTGGCAGGATTATGACTGGCAGTAATCATGACGCCTGCCGTACACTTCAAGTGACGAACCGCATACGACAGCATGGGGGTCGGCATCAGGGTTTTGTAGAGATAAACTCTGATACCCATGGAAGCCAGCACAGCAGCTGTCAGCTCTGCAAAATCTCTGGAATGAATACGGCTGTCGCAGGAAACAGCACAGCTTGGCGTTTCCGATGCTGAAAGAATGTAATGCCCTAAACCGCGGGTTGCACGTGCAACCGTATAGACATTCATGCGGTTGGTTCCAGGACCCAGCACGCCACGAAGACCACCTGTGCCGAAAGCCAGATCGCGGTAAAAACTATCCCCGATTTCTTCCTCCGACATCTGCTGCATCATGTTCAATAATTCTTTTGGCATTCCCGGGTGAGTCAACCATCTTGCTGCATCTTCCTTTGCCACTGCGCAATTCCTCCTTTATGCCTGCTTGTAATTCTGCCGAATTGCAAACCGTGACAATCTTCCTTCTGTTATTTTGACCGCGCGATTCCGGGTTTCATCCCATGAGAAGCTGTCCGGCCGCAAATCAAAACCTGCACTAAAGAGTTCTGTTGAGATATCTTCCAACAGGTTGTACATCATTCTTGCGTAATGCCCTCTTGCGGATCGGAAAGGGCAACTCATCAGCACTTCAATATCTTCCAACATGAAAAGAGGGAATCCATCAATACCAATACGGCAGGAATACCTTGCATTCTGACCTGCTCTCAGGCAGGGAAACATCCCGCGAATCCAACCTCTTGCATGCTCAACAGTGGCCATGTAGGCTAATCTCACCTGCGGCTGAATGGCAAACTGCCATTCCTTGAGCACTGAGCCGTCCACGGCATAACGTGTGTAAACAAGCATGTCATTTTCATACAGATTGACGGAAAAACTGCCTTGATCCTGTCCAACAGGTCTGATGGGAGTGTATGCATAAACAAAAATGGCTTTGTTCACCCGTATGCCGCCTCCTTCCATCTGACAGATATCTTTTATAATTTTATGATACTTGACGCTTTTCGTCAACCTGATTTTCTTGCCCTTCACCAAATGACTGAACCGCCTGAACCAC
>ONVN01000087.1 GCA_900321295.1 uncultured Eubacteriales bacterium | reverse complement strand
TAGGATTACATCCTGCAGGGTGATTTTTCTGGATTGTGTAAATCCCCTGATTGTGGTTTGTGCGGCGCTGGCGATCTGTTCGGAATTAAGGATACTGATTAGACTGTCCAGCGCCGGTTTTATCGTGATCTTGTTTCGATACCCCTATACTACACTCCCTCGTCTTCATATATGAGACGAGGTTTCTTTTTGGCGTACATTGCCTTAAGAAATGGAACCTGATCTTCATCTAACAAACCGAAATTGCGAATGGTCCTGTGTTTTATCTTTCCATCCTCCCGATAAGATTCTACAAGATAGCAGAAAAAAGTATTGGGTTTACCTTTCGTATTAGGAACAATTTTAACGAACATGGTTGCCTCCTTTCTATACTACAACACATCCATATTGTAGATGAAAATAAATGGTTTTGCAACAATGTTCTATACTACAAAAAATCCGATTTAAAAGGCATTGGATACCACATGATATCTCAATGCCTTTAACTGGTTGATGCCATTGAGAGCATTCAAGCTCTCTTTTTCTATGACATCAAAGGCGTGAAAAGAATTACTCAATACGCCATACGGATGCACCGTGTGGCGGGAGAACCGAGGAGACGCAGGTAGAGGAGGTTCCTGTCCAGAGTTCCCTGGCCGTGAAATCGGCTTTTTCAATGCAGTCCGGATCGAGGGTCACACTGCGTTCTTCATCTGAAAGATTGAAGAGTGCAACATAGATAGCGCTTCCGCTGATTTCATGTGTAACCCAGATGCATTCTTTCTCATTTCGGTAAAGGGGATGAGCGCCGCTGGTGGTTTTCTCAATGGCCAGAACCTCATGATTTGTAAGGAGTTTCAGGCAGGTTTCATCCATCTTGGTCAATTCGCCGCCAATCATGAGGGGAGAGCGCATCATGCACCACAGGGTCATCATGGTGTACAGCTCAGGTACTGTGAATTTTGACCAGTCATCGGGCTTATAGTCTTGCCGCAGTGCACCAATGGGCAACATATCTTCATCCGGCCAATGTCCTGGACCGGAGTGAATGCACCATTTTTCTGCATAACCAAATGCGGCAAGAAGCTGGCTCCATTCATCCCAGAAGTCATCCGATACACGCCACATATTTGCGTAGGTTTTGAGATGCTCTGCTTTTTCAAGTGGGGCAGCGCCAGGTGAGAGCGAGAGTACAATGTCCCTTCCGCATGTTCGGCATGCATGGGATATGGTTTCGATTTCTTTTTCGCAGTGAGGATACTCACGGGCAATGTCGTCGCATTTGACAAAATCAACGCCCCATTCGGCATACATGCGGAAAATCGAATCATAATATGCCTGACCAGGATTCGTACCATTCACTTCTTCACAATTCAGACCATACATATCGGGGTTCCACATGCACACGGAGTTGGAAAGTGCTGCTTCATCACAGCGGATCGTGGAATCTTTGATGGGAAGATGTCTATGTGCTGCCATGCGGGGAAGACCGCGCATGATATGGATACCGAATTTCAGTCCCAGAGAATGGACATAATCTGCCAGGGGCTTGAATCCCTGACCATCTTTGGCAGATGGAAAACGGTTTACAGCGGGCTGCAGACGTCCAAACTCATCCATGCAGAGATCAGCAAAAGGAACATACGCATGGGTTGTAGCTGTTGGCTGGTACCACTGAATATCAACGACGATATATTCCCAGCCAAAGGTATGTAGGTGCTGCGCCATATATTCCGCATTCTTGCGGACAGTGTCTTCTGTTACAGATGCACCATAGCAATCCCAGCTGTTCCACCCCATGGGCGGTGTTTTGGCAAGCATTGGATCAACTCCTTACCATGATTTGGAATGTTGTAAATTTTACAGGAATATCAATAAAGAAGCAAGACAAGAATGGCTTTTGCGGCAAGGAAAAGTCGTTTGCAGATTTCGAGTGCTTTTCCGGCTGAGAAATGCAGACGGGGCACAAGGGAATGAAAAAAGAGAAAAAACAATGCATCGGACAAAAAGAAAAATGCATTTTCCACTGGAAAACAGGGGCAGAGGAATGGTATGATATGCACGTTGGTCCTGGGCCTGCCCGATGGCTGACATGACGGGAAAAAACGAGTTCTGTCAGGGCTTTCTGAAGTATGAGAAATGAAAGAAAAGCGGATACAGACGAATGGACGCTATGAAGCTGGTGTATTTTCAGTAGAAACTGCGGGGCATACCACCAGCTTAACAGAGTATCATAGGAGGCTGCACGGTGAACAGTTCAAATTATGTAAAAACTCCCTGGAATACGCCTTTCATTCCCCAAAGAGCGGATCCCTTCGTTCTTCATGAAGGCAAAAATTTCTATTTTACTGCTTCTGTTCCTGCCTATGATCGTATCGTGCTTCGACGGGCAGATTCTCTGGAAGGTCTGAAAAATGCAGAGGAAAAAGAAGTTTGGCATAAGCATGCTTTTGGGAAAATGAGCTGGCATATCTGGGCACCTGAAATTCATTACCTGCAGGGGAAATGGTACATCTATTTTGCTGCCGGCGAGCGCATGAATATTTGGAAAATTCGCCCATGGGTGCTTGTCTGTGATGGACAGGATCCGCTTTCGGACCCATGGCATGAGGCAGGGCAAATTCAGAATGCGGATCCATTTACTTTTGTGGATTTCTCACTGGATATGACCGTCTTTGAAACAGAAGGATCGCTTTACTGTGTCTGGGCAGAAAAGGTTAGCACAGGAAAGAAGATTTCGAATCTGTATATTGCGCGCATGAAGGATCCGCTGACCTTTGAGACGTTCCAGATGCTGCTGACCACACCGAGTTATTCCTGGGAGAGACATGGATTCTGGGTCAATGAAGGCCCCGCATTCCTGGAAGGAAAAGACAGGGTTTTTCTCACATTCTCAGCAAGCGATACGGGTCCTGCCTATTGCATGGGTCTGCTGTGGGCCGAAAAGCATGCTGATCTTATGGATATATCGGTATGGCATAAACTGAATCAACCGGTGCTGTGTACCAATGCATCAAAAGGCCTCTTTGGGCCGGGTCATAATTCATTCTTTACAGATGAAGACGGAAAATGCTGCATGGCATACCATGCACGCCCATATGATGAAATCATCGGGGATCCTTTATATGATCCAAACCGGCACTGCTTTGTGATGGATATTCCGTGGAAAGATGGAATGCCTGTGTTCGATTTTTCAAACCAGCGTTATCAGAAATAAACACGAACTGCCGATCGTTTTCGGCAGTTTTTTTGAAACCATCCATGAATCTGCCGCAATCCATGATGAAAGCAGACCGGCCTGAAAGTCCAGTGGAAAGTTGAAGAAGACCGGGGCTTTCATGCTTCTGGAAAAAACAGAAAAACTTATGTATACTGTTGAACAGTTCCTCAAAAGCAGCCGAATCGAAGAAGGTGTGCAGGTAAGCATCCAGGGCGGTGGAACGCCTGAAGAAGGACGTGGTCCGCTGTTCTGTGATGGAATGACCTGAAAGGAAACAAAGCTGTGCCATCGGTTCGGAGTCCACAAAAAAAGCCGCATCCTGAGATGCGGCATGTCATGGTTTCGAATCATTCCTGGTCTGTACTGAGGAATTTCCATACCAGGGCGGCGAGCACACCACCGACCAGCGGAGCCAGAATGAAAACCCAGACAGAAGAAAGGGCGGTTCCGCCGACAAAGAGCGCGGGTCCGAAAGAACGTGCAGGATTCACGGAAGTTCCGGTGAAATGGATGCCCAGAATATGTACGAGTGTCAGGGTGAGTCCGATTACAAGCCCGGAGACAGAGGAATCTTTTTCCTTGGAGGTTACTCCGAGAATTGAGAAGACAAAGACAAAGGTGAGAACAATCTCGATGATCAGGGAAGCCCCAATGTTATTGCTGTAGAGTGCGTTGGCACCAAGACTGCTCTGGGGTCCAAGCACTCCCCGAAGTGCAGCTGCACCAAGGACTGCACCAGCGAACTGGGCAATGATATATCCGACAAAATCCCTTATGGTCATTTTTCCGGCAACCAGCATGCCGATTGAAACAGCGGGATTGATATGGCAGCCTGAAATACGGCCGATCGAATAAGCCATGGCGACGATGACCAGACCGAAGGCAAGAGCGGTCAGAAAGTAGGCAGTATTTGCTTCGGCTCCGTTACATCCCGACACGGCAGCTGTACCACACGCGAAGAAAACCAGAACAAAGGTCCCCAAGCATTCGGCAATATATTTTTTCATGAAGCATCTTCCTTTCTTGGATGAAAAATGGGAAAGTTCCCTTACTTGCCGGATTATAATCCAATATCAGATAAAAAGCAATTCGGGTTGCGGCTCAGCGCAGGAGAGATGGAGATATAAATAATGGACGAACTCAGAAATATAGGGATATTTGCACATGTTGATGCAGGGAAAACCACTCTATCAGAACAGATGCTGCTGAAAGCAGGCAGTATAAGGACCCTGGGGAGTGTTGACCGCGGAACGGCTCATACGGATTCTCTGGAGATTGAGCGAAGACGCGGGATCTCCGTCAAGGCAAGCTGTGTACGCCTGAACTGGAAAGGGGTTCGCCTGAATCTGATTGATACGCCAGGACATACGGATTTTTCTGCGGAAATCGAGGAATCCATGTGGGCTCTGGATGGTGCCGTGCTGGTGATCTGCGGAGTGGAAGGCGTACAGCCGCAGACAGAGCTTCTCTTCGATACCTTTGCGAGGAATAAGATGCCGGTGATCCTTTTTCTGAACAAAATGGATCGGCCAGGTGCGGACGCCGGGAATGTCCTCCGTCAGATTCATAAGCGCCTTTCAAGGCATGCGGCTATGGTTTCGGATGCCGAGGGGATGCTCGAGGCAGTGGCTGACCTGGATGAAGACGTCATGATGCGCTATATGGATGGGGAAGAAATCAAGCCGGAAGAAATCAGGGAAAGATTCAGAAGGCTTGCTTTGGAAGGTAAAGTGTTTCCTGTCCTAAAAGGCTCAGCGCTTCTGGGGGAAGGGACGGAAGAGGTACTGGATTGTGCTGCCTCCTTTCTTCCGGCACCGTCAGCTCATGGAGAAAACCTCAGTGGTGTGGTATTTGCAAGCGAACAGGATAAAATTCTCGGACGAGGACTCTGGGTACGCCTGTATGGAGGACATCTCTGTGCGCGTCAGAGCATGGATCTGCCGGGAAGGCTTGACCCCGTGACCGGAGAGCATGCTGTGGTAGCTCAAAAAATCAGTCAGATCCGGGATGTAAACGGGAAGGATGTTGGTGAGCTTCTGCCGGGGGAGATCGGGATCGTTTACGGACTGGGCCATCTTCCTGTAGGCCATGTTTTTGGAAAAGAAGAAGATCTGCCTCGGTACATTCACCCAGGTTCATTCCGCACACCACTTCTGATGGTGAAAGCAGAACCGGAACAACCGGACCAGATGGAAGCACTGAGAAAAGCAGCAATGGAGCTCTCAGAAGAAGACCCACTTCTGCAGGCGGAGTATTTCAGAACCTTGGGAGAACTGAGATTTCATGTGATGGGAATGATCCAGCAGGAAATCCTTGAGGATATGCTGAAGACACGTTACCATCTCAATGTACATTTTTCGAAACCGGCGGTCATGTATCGGGAGACGATTGAACATGAGACCATCGGATTTGCAGCGTATACGATGCCAAAACCATGCTGGGCTGTGATGAAATTCGAAATCAGACCGGGCAGAAGAGGGAGCGGGATCCGTTATCACAGCGAAGTTCCTTCAAGATTGATTGCGGATGGATACCAGCATCAGATTGAACAGGCACTTCCGCTCGCCCTCAAGCAGGGACGGCTTGGATGGCCGGTGACGGACCTGGAGATTGTGTTGGTAGATGGAAATCACCACCAGTTTCATACACATCCGCTGGATTTCATCGTGGCGACGCCATGGGCGATTCAGGACGGGCTGCAGCGTGGCGGGAGTGTTCTCCTGGAGCCGATTCTGGAAATCCGTTTACTTCTTCCTCCGGATTGCGTAGGCCGTGTCATGAGTGATGTCGCCGGTATGCGGGGCACCGTCACAGATACACAGGCTGATGATGAACGTGTTACTCTGATTGCCCTTGTACCGTTATCGGAAAGCATGGATTATGCAACGACGCTTGCGTCCCTAACGAGCGGAAGAGGGGGTATGAGCGTCCGGCTTCATGGGTATGAACCGTGTCCGAAAGAGCTCGGGAAAACGTGTCCAAGACGCGGAGTCGATCCGCTGGATACAAGCAGATATATTCTGGCAGCAAGAAGTGCGCTGGAAGGCGGCATTTTTGATCTGGACTGACCTTTGATAGCGGAGAATCGACATTAATCGTCATCTTGTGTTCATTCGGTGTTCACAGAGATTGTTTATGATGATGACAGTCAAAGCAGGAAAGGAGCATGCGCAATGGAACGAAAAGAAGCATCGCAGGCACTTGCTTTACTGGGGCCGCGGATGATGATTCCATATCACAGGACAGGCAGAAACGCACTGTACAACGGTATCATGGATATTCTGATGAAAGCTGCAGAGTCGAAAAGTGCTGCTTTGCGGGCAGGCATGAAGATAGAATCCGGAATCATATCATTTCTTTTGCCCTCGCTTCTGGAGGCACTCTATGGACTCTGAAAAGGAGATAGGAAAAGATGGAGCATCCGGGGGAAAACAATGAGCTGACACTGTGGGAGAATGCAGGATTTCCCGAACAAGTTCAGGATCCGAAGCTGATGCGTCTTCTGATGAAAGGCGCGAATAATGTGCTGGATGTCATGCTGGATTATAAGCAGTTGATGTTTGCAGAATCCTCAGCGATGAAGATCATCCGAACAAAACTGGAAATTCTGGATACGGAATTCAAAATGACCCATAACCGGGATCCCATTCACAGTATACAGACCCGTTTGAAGAGCCAGGCAAGCATCCTGCAAAAGATGTCACGCCGAGGGATTGAACCGACGACGGAGAATATGGAGCGGTATATTTCAGACATTGCCGGGGTCCGTGTGATCTGTGGTTATATGGATGATATCTATACGGTGGAAAAGCTGCTCATTGAACACGAAGATATTGAGCTGCTTGAACGGAAAGATTATATTCTTTCCCCAAAACCGAGCGGTTATCGAAGTCTTCATCTGATTGTTCAGGTGCCTGTTTTTCTGCCGGGTGGTGTTCGAAAGACAAAAGTGGAAGTCCAGCTCAGAACGATTGCCATGGATTTCTGGGCGTCGCTTGAACATGAAATCCGCTATAAAAAGGACCTGGACAATAAAGCACTTCTGAAACGTCTTGAAACCTGTGCGGAAGTGATCGCCAGGACCGATGAAGAAATGCAGGCAATCCGTGTCCAGATGGAGGCACAGGAGAATCCCACGAAAGAGATGGAGCAGATTCTGGAAAAACTCAGAAGATTCGATGTCCCCTTAGGATAACCGGCAGGAAAAAGCAGTGGCTGCAGGCCATAAGAATCCGGAACCAGCAGACAATCATTCCATACCATAATAAAAGGCATCACGATGGCAAGGATGAAGCAATCGTGATGCCTTTTGCTTGGGACCGGTCAGGAAAAGTTGATGAGACGCCGACCGGTGCGATATGCCAAGACCAACAGCTTTTTGCCAACTTTTCCGGGGAGAACGGTTGTCATCCCCAGCAGGTTTCGCCGCAGTTTCTTATACAGGGCAGGGTCATAGTCATAGATTGTTTTCCACATGTGGCGATTGCACTGCTCTCCACGCTCGTGACCGTCAATGTATTGAAGGGCAGAAGTGGTAAACAGCTGCCCGGAGGCATTGTTCAGCATGTACGAACGTAGTTTGCGGGGAAGCTGGTTGAGTTCCTCAAGCGTATAACTGGTAATCATCTGCTCTGCAATAGAGGTACATTGATCCAGGCGTCTGAGAATCACGTCATCGTGGACAGACTGATCTGATCTTCCGATGAAATAGCCGTAAAGCGGCTTATGCAGATAAGCGATATATTTCACATGTGGGAGTGGCCGATAAATATAGATATTATCCTCATAAAAGGTATGGGTGGGAAGTTCCAGATGCATGTCACGCAGCATTTGCGTCCGATAGGTGAGCGAGTGAATCATAAACTGCTTCCAGATCGGAAAGTGCCTTGCTGTCTCCCAGGTCATCAGCCGGTCCGGCTTGAAAACGTGATGATACGTGACCGAAAAAACGGAATCCTTTTCGGGACGATCATAGACATAATCATTGACAATCATATCAGGAACAGGTTCTTTTCCGACATAGGACCGAATCATATCCAGAAGGCATTTCAGCGCATCGGCCTCCAGACGGTCATCCGAGTCGACTGTTTTATAATACAGCCCCAGTGCGTTCGCAATACCAACATTGAGCCCAGAGCCATGTCCCCCGTTTTCCTGGTGGATAACACGGACGATACCGGGGTTCTGGCTGGCCAGACGATCGGCTATTTCACCGGTTTTATCTTTTGAACCGTCGTCGACGATCAGAATATCAACTTCATCGCCGCCGGGAAGCAGTGACTGGATGCATCTTTCCATATAATCCTGCGAATTGTAGCAGGGAACTAGCAGTGTAAGAAGCTTCATAAAAGCATGTCTCCTATCAGCTGATACAGGATAGGCAGCATATGATCGGAACAGAGCAGGAAGGCCGTCTGCTGAAAGATGCTGCAGGAGATGGGCATATGTATGCTTTTTCAAAGGCATACAACACAAAAAAGGTCGGGCTGACCGCGGCTGAATATATCATGAACGATCATAAAAGTCAAATGAAAAAGACAGCAGAGTCCTGAGAAGGAATCTGCTGTCTCTGCGGGTTCATTCGGCCTGCTTTTCTTCGTGGCTCAGCGCAGCCCCGATAAAATCCCGGAACAGAGGGTGCGGGCGATTGGGCCGGCTCTTTAATTCAGGGTGGAACTGTACAGCAACAAACCACGGGTGATTGGGAATTTCAACAATTTCGACAAGATTGCGGTCAGGATTGACGCCGGCAACTGTCATTCCACCGTCAATGAAACGCTGCCGGTATTCATTATTGAATTCATACCGATGACGATGACGTTCTTCAATGGAAGGTGTTGCATAGGCTCTGTAGCTGTTTGTACCTGGATAGAGATCACACCGATATTTCCCCAGACGCATGGTGTGTCCCAGATTTTCAAGATCCTGTCCCTCCATCAGTGCAATGACCGGATGGTTTGTATTCGGATCCATTTCTGTGGTATTGGCATCCGGGAGATGAAGGACATGCCGTGCATATTCGATGACAGCCATCTGCATGCCCAGGCAGATGCCCAGGAAAGGAATGCCTTTCTCACGGGCATACTGAATTGCAACCATTTTTCCTTCAAGGCCACGGGAACCGAAACCACCGGGAACCAGAATGCCGTCACAGCCAGCTACTTTTTCTGCTATGTTTTCCTGGGTCACATCGGCGGACTGAATCCAGCGGACATGAACCTTTGCCTGATTGGCAATGCCTCCATGGGTCAATGCTTCCACAATGCTCAGATAGGCATCGGGAAGTTCTACATATTTCCCGACCAGTGCAATCGTAACGTCGCGTACAGGATGGAGCTGGCGGTAAACCATGTCCTTCCATTCGGAGAGGTTGCAGTTGGTGTTGGGGAGATTCAGGAGTTCGCAGACTTTATCATCCAGACCCTCCTCATGCAGAAGCAGAGGAACCTCGTAAATGCTCTGGGCGTTCTGGTTCTCAAAAATCCGGTCAGGCGTCAGATTGCAGTATTGTCCGATTTTTTCACGAAGTTCATTGGGCAGCGGATGGTCACAGCGACATACGAGAATGTCAGGCGAAATGCCGATTCCGTTCAACTCCTTGACCGAATTCTGCGTAGGCTTGCTCTTGAGTTCACCGGATGCCTTGAGGTAAGGCACGAGGGTAACATGAATATAGAGACTGTTTTCCCAACCGACTTCTGTGCGCATCTGCCGAATTGCCTCCATGAAGGGAAGCGACTCAATATCACCCACCGTACCGCCGATTTCCGTGATGACGACATCGGGAGCATCCTGCTGACGGGAGACGAGGAGAACATTGCGCTTGATCTCATTGGTGATATGCGGAATCACCTGAATGGTTGCGCCAAGGTATTCACCGCGTCTTTCACGTTCAATGACCGTTTTGTACACACGGCCTGAAGTGACATTGCAGGCCTGTGTCAGATTTTCATCAATGAAGCGCTCGTAATGGCCGAGATCCAGATCGGTTTCTGCACCGTCATCCGTTACAAAAACCTCGCCATGCTGATATGGATTCATGGTGCCCGGATCGACATTGATATAGGGATCAAATTTCTGGTTGAACACGCGCAGACCGCGGCACTTCAGCAGACGGCCGAGGGAAGCCGCAGTAATGCCTTTGCCAAGAGAAGAAACGACACCGCCTGTAACAAAAATAAATTTGGTTTGCATCTTCAAGCCCCTTGCTGTCTATGGGTAGTCCATGAAAACTGGACGGAAAGAGTATAGGCAAAGGAGAATTATCCGTCAAGAACATGCGGGGAAGCAGAACATAAAAAAATCCGTAAAACAGAATGAACGCCAATGGAATGCCATGAATGACGCTCGGAACACTTGATGCATGCCCGTCGTAAAGGTACGGCCGGATGAAAATCATTCAATTCCGACAGCAGCTTTGGCAAGACGATCCGCAAGTTCATTGTACTGGACGCCGGTGTGAGCCTCGACTTTGCAGAAAGATATCATAAGCTTCGGCGCATAGATTTCACGTACCTTGGCGGCATACATGATGGAAATGGGGGTGTTTGTTCTCCAGTCGCCTGTGGCCCATTTGGCGATTCCTTCATAATCATGAAAGATACGGACTGATGTGTAGCCATGGTCGACGGCCCACTGCAGTGCATTCAGGGAAGCAAATATTTCTCCGGCAACATTGCGGGCAGAAAGGTAGTCAGCTTCATCCCCCCAGCCGCTCAGGGTCTGCTGTGCTTCTCCGGTCAGAAGAACGACGCCCCAACCATAGATATGCTTCCGGATATGGTAGCTGCCATCCACATAGATATCCAGTTCGGGAACTGTGCCGGAGGAAGGTGTTCCGACCATGTAGGTTTTGTTCAGAAAAGCCTCCGCTTCTTCACGCGTCGGGAATGATTTATATTCAGCACCGGGAAAATGAATTACGGAAGCCTGGCATTCTTTCCAGGTCATCAGGATACCTGTCGTACGTCCTCTGCGGACGGCATAATATTTCTGTTTTTTTTCGGGCATGAATTTGGTCCTTTCTTGTTCAATTAGGCAAAGGAGCAAGCAGAATATGGGAAAGCCTGCCGCATGGCGGCAGGCTTTCCGGGGATGGATCGGAACAAATGGAAGGCTGCGGGGGTCTCGGACAGGTTTTATGAATTGACAGCGTTTTCTTCTGTCTGCACATTGGAGGGAAGGCAGTCCCGCAGGATGATCCGAAGAAGTTTCTCGGCATTTTCATCATTTCCATTATAGACACGGATACACAGGTACATTTCATTCGCGCCGGCATAGGTCCATGACGGAATCTGGTTCATGGAAGAAGTCGGAAGACCGTACAGATGTCTTTCTCCTGTATCCTGGTTTTTGCGCCAGCCCCGTTCGATATTAATGCCTGCGTTTTCGCACATTTCCTCAATGCCTTCAAGTTCATCGAGCGCGACAAAAAGACCTTGTCCAGCGTAGGACTGAAACGAATCTCTGGGCAGCAGGAAAAGGTCACCTTCACCGGCCATCATCCGGGTTGCCAGGACCATGAGGCCGCTTGATTCATCCGGCATAAGGTACTGGGCCGTCATTTCAGTGACGTCTGACATCTCCGTGGCATGCACATTCTCGAGATACGTATCGACAGCTGCGGATTCCCCGTATGCATAGAGATACAGCTCAAGTTTTTCATTGTCCGGCGTACGCGGAGCAGTCACCGTATACAGGAGATCCCACAGGAAAAAGCACAGGATTGCGGAAAGAGCATACATCCACCAGGAATAATGAAAATGCTGGGAAAGCGTTTTCTTATTGATGGGTGTCTTCACAGGCATCACCTCAGAACAGAAGATGTAATAAGACGGGCAGCGAATGCTGCCCGATGCTTACTTGTTCAGTGGTTTCATGGTAGGGAAGAGCAGAACATCGCGGATTGTAGGTGAATCGGTGAGCAGCATAACCAGACGGTCGACACCAAAGCCGAGGCCTGCTGTCGGGGGCATGCCATATTCAAGTGCATTGACAAAATCTTCATCCACCTCGGCATGCACACCCTGAGCAATCCGTGCTTCAGCCTGCAGTTCAAAGCGGCGGCGCTGATCAATCGGATCGTTCAGCTCAGAGAAAGCATTGCCCATGTCATGTCCCGTGATGAAATACTCAAAACGTTCGGTAAGGTCTGGATTATCGGGCTTGCGCTTGGCAAGAGGAGAAATTTCTACAGGATAATCGATGATGAAGGTCGGCTGCACAAGCGTTTCTTCGACAAAAGCATCGAACAGGGCTTCGAGGCACTTGCCGCGGCCATCTGTTTTTTCGACTTCCACACCATGGCGTGCGCAGGCTGCATGGCCGTCCTCGTCAGAGGTCCAGGTGCTGTAGTCTTCCCCGCAGGCCTCTTTGACCGCGTCTGCCATCGTAATGCGCTTCCATGGAGCCTTCATATGGATGATCTGGCCCTGATATTCCACATCGGTGGTTCCCAGTGCCTTCATACAGATGAATTCATACATCTGTTCAACCATTTCCATGCATTCATGGTAATTGGAAAAAGCCTGATAGGTTTCAACGGAGGTGAACTCGGGGTTATGGGTTGCATCCATGCCTTCATTACGGAAGATACGGCCGACCTCATACACACGCTCAAAGCCGCCCACAATCAGGCGCTTGAGGTAGAGTTCGGTTTCAATGCGCAGGAACATATCCAGGTCCAGAGCGTTGTGATGCGTCCGGAAAGGACGAGCGCTCGCACCGATTTCCACGGTCTGCAGCACGGGGGTGTCCACTTCCAGGAATCCATGTCCGTCAAGGAATTCACGGATGGCGGAAATGATTGCACTTCTTTTGCGGAAGACATCGCGGACTTCGGGATTGACAATCGTATCGACATAACGCTGACGATAGCGGAGGTCCGTATCAGTCAGGCCGTGGAATTTTTCAGGAAGAACCTTCAGGGACTTGGTGAGAAGCTGCAGGGAAGTTGTATGAATGGAAACTTCTCCGGTCTTGGTCTTAAACACGGTACCGGTGACACCGAAAATATCGCCGATATCATCATTTTTGAAATCGGCGTATGCTTCGTCCCCCACGTCATCGCGACGGACATAAAACTGAATCACGCCTTCTCCATCAAGCAGATGGGCAAAGCTTGCCTTCCCCATGATGCGTCTGGAAGTCATACGTCCGGCTACCGATACAGTCTGTCCCTCAAGGGCATCAAAATTCTGAATGATTTCCTGAGAATGATGTGTAACACCGTAGCGTGTGATCAGATAGGGATTTTTGCCGCTGTCAATCAGGCTCTGGAGCTTCTGACGGCGAATAATTTCCTGTTCGGAAAGTTCAGGAGTATGAGGTGTAACGGGATAATCTGCCATGAATAATCTCCTCTCAGGGAACAATCAGCGTGAAATCTCAAGAATCTGGAAATGAAGAACGCCAGCGGGAACTTCAACTTCCACTTTATCGCCGACTTTGTGTCCGACAAGACCATGTCCCACGGCGGATTCATCGGAAATCCGATTGTTGAAAGGATCGGATTCGTTTGCGCCGACAATGGAGTACACAATTGTCTTGTTCTTGTCAAGGTTCTTGACGGTGACTGTGGTACCAACAGAAACGGAATCTGTGGTAATGTCTTCATCCAGAACGACTTCCAGACGTGACATTTCGTCCTGCAGGTAAGCAATGCGCGTCTCATTTTCAGTCTGCTTGTTTTTGGCTTCCGTGTATTCAGCATTTTCAGAGAGGTCGCCATAGCTCCGGGCAAACTCAATTTCCTGTGCGATTTCATTGCGCACTACGCTCATGCGGTGATCAAGTTCATCCTGCAGCTTCTGCAGGCCTTCTTTGGTAATGCGCTTCTTCTGCTCTGCCATAATGCAAAGCACCCCTTTCTGAATCCATGGTTTGATGATACCAAACGAACATGATATTAATGTGAAAAAATGATGGCACCCGAATCCTATAGATGGGTGCAGAAAAACACGAATCGCTTTTGCGATTCTGAGGCATTATATCCGCTTCCTGTGCCTTTGTCAACGCAGAGAAATGTTTGGAGTACATGGGACAAAACGATTTCACGGCCGTCTGCTTTGCATTGGCCGGTCCTGCTGTGTTATACTCTTTTTCGGGAAGCAGACCGGTCAGAAATCCACCAGCCAGCTTTCTGAAAAGTGAGAAAAAAGGAATCATTCAATGGATAAAGTCAAAAGAAAGAACAGAAGGGAGCATCGGAAACTTCGGATCATTCTCCCACCGCTGCTGCTGATCCTGGCGGTCATCGTTGTGATTCTGGGGTGGAATACCAGAAAAGAAGCCAGTCAGATCGAAGTGAAAGAGAAAATCCTGACAGCAGGAACCATTGAACAGCGCGATAGCAGAGAGGTGTATTCGATACAGGTGCTCCCTGCATCCGGAGAAGGCTGGTATGCAGAGCAGAGAAAGGAAGGCATCCTGACCGAACGGGATGGTTTTGAAATCTCTGCGTCCCTTGCAAGAAAATTCCTCTCGGAGGCGGCTGTCATCGGATATGAGGATATTTTTACTGAAGATCCTGCCGAGTATGCGGACCGGCTGGAAGATTTTGGTCTGGCCGATGCGGCGAGCGTTGTGACCATCACCTATACGGATGGGAGCAGCGTGACGCTGCGGATTGGCAGCAGGAGCATTGAGACAGAGACTGCCTATTATTACATGACCGTTGATGGAAGGCAGCCGCTGTACGCTATTTCGGTTTCTGCAGCGGAAGACTGGAAGCTTCCCAGAAACAGTCTGTACGCGGTGGAACAGCCCAGACTTCAGACCGCACGCATGGACCATCTGCTTTTTGAAGGTCAGAACCAATGTATGGAGTGGGTCCTTGATGCGGAAATCACGGATGACAATGCATCCGATGCCTGGGTACTGGTTTCTCCGGTGCATTATCCGGCGGACGGAACCGAAATGACCTCTTTTCTGAAAAGTATCGGGAACATACGGCTGGGTTCTTTTGAAGCCCGTGCATCGGATGAAAACATGGATGCCTTTGGACTTCGTCACCCGCAAGTTCGGATCACACTGCATATGGCAGAAGGCCTGGCTGCCGTCACGGGAACAGACGGAGCAGTCACCACAGAGCCCCTTGAGGAGGAAACCATCGTTCTTGTTGTGGGCGGAAAGAAGAATGATCACGTCTGGTATGTACAGTACGGAGAGAACGTCTATCTGGTCAGTGACCTGACGCTTGGGACAGTTATTGGAAAGGATCCAATGGATACGATTGCACGGTATCCTGTGCAGGTTGCAGCAGAATACCTTTCAAAACTGACGATTGAAGATTGCGTGACCGGTGTGACAACGGTGTATCAGATCCAGAGACAATCCAGCGGAGAGAACGAAAGCGAAGAGATCACACACTGCTATGAAAACGGACAAGAAATACCTTTTGAATCCTTTCAGGCTCGTTATCTGCAGATGGTGCTCTGCACCGTTTCCGGAGAAATCCCGGATGGCTATCGGGCGGGTGCCTTAAAGAAAATTTATACGTTTGAAGCAGTCGGGGGGAGAATACACACCATTCGTCTGTACAGTTATGACAGTATGCATGATGCCCTTCAAATGGATGATTATCCAATTCTGTTTTACCTGATCCAGGGAGGCCTGGAAATGTAAATCAACGGAAAGTCAAGAAAAGCACAGAGGCGGCAGGAATCGGAATGTTCCTGTCGAAACGGAAAAGGACCAAAATGCATAAGGAGGCACAGATTATGGAACGTTTTGCGTGGATGGGAAAAATCAAGTCGGGTATGGAAAAGGAATACAAAAGACGGCATGATGAAATCTGGCCGGAAATGAAGGAACTGCTGAAAAAAGCAGGGATTGCCAATTATACGATCTGGTCGGACGGCGTGACGCTTTTTGGATATTATGAATGTGAAAAAGGAATAGAATTTGCAGAAAAGACACAGGCGGGAAGCCCGATTGTGGACAGATGGAATGAATATATGCAGGATGTGCTGGAACTTGAAATGGACCCGGAAACGGGAGCACAGCCCAAACTGAAACAGATGTTCTTCCTGGCATAAGCATGATATGAATGGACTGAAAGAACAGCGGAGGAATACAGAACGTGGGCCTGTTTTCATTGAGTGACAAGTTTGCGAGCCTTGGTGCAACAGCGGTGGACAACCAGTTCCTGCTGGAATATATGCCCAATGCTTCCGGAGAAGCGGTAAAGGTGTACCTCTATGGCCTTCTTGCATGTACTTCACAGATGCAGGACATGAGCGTGGACCAGATGGCGCATGACCTTGGATTATCCCGGGAAGATGTGCTTGGCGCATACCGGCACTGGGAGAGAGTTGGGCTCGTTGAGCGCACAGGCGACAATCCGCTTTCCTTTCGCTATATTCCCGTGAATCAGTCGGTATTCATGGGAAACACGGCTCCCAGAGACTTCGAATATGAACGGTTTACAGAGTCAGTTTATGCTGTATTTGGAAATGATTACCGCATTCATGGCCAGCGGATTCTTCAGTTCTATGAATGGGTTGTGGATCTCGGCCTTCCGCAGGAAGTGGTCCTGATGCTGATCCGGCATATGATCTCTCTTCGCGGTAAGAATTTTTCCTATGCTTCCGCCAACAAGCTTGCGGAAGACCTGAGCAGGGAACATGTGCGCACCATTGAGGATGCTGAACTTGCCCTGACGAGGGACCGGGAAGTGCGGGAATGCAGCCGTGCGATTCTGCGAAAACTGGGAATGCGAAGGGAACCGACAGAACCGGAACTGAATCTGTGTCAGAAATGGATGCAGGAGTGGCACTACGCTCAGGATGCCATTCTGGCTGCCTGTGACGAGACAACAGCCGCCGGTTCCCCGAGTTTCAAATATGTGGAAGGAATTCTGGAAAAACACCTGAAAGGCCAGGAAGACGTTGGAAGCAGTGCCGAGGCGTATAAAAGCGAGCAGGCAAGGCAGGAACAGCGCAGGGAACCGCTGAAGAGGGTATACGAGGCCCTTGGACGCGGTACAGGCTCAATTAACGAAGGAACGCTGAATATTTACTGGGACTTGCGCAGAAACTGTGAAGGTCCGGAGGTAATCCAGTTTGCTGCAGAACAGTGCGGAAAAGCCAACGGAAAACTGGAAGATGTCGTCCGCATGGTCAACAGCTGGCAGCAGCGTGGAATTCGGACGGAGGCAGAAGCAAGGGTTTACGTGGAACGTTTTGAAAATGAAAAGAAGCTTCTTACGGAACTCGGCGAAATCTGGGGAATCCGTTCTCCGGCCGGAGAAAACAATCACAGCCTGATTCAGAAATGGCGGACCGAATTTCATCTTCCGGATGATGTGATCCGCTATGCAGCCGGGATCATGAGCGTGGACAGCAGGCACATGCCGTACCTGGACAAAATTCTGATGCGATATAATGCACAGAATATCCGTACGGTGGAAGCTGCGCGGATGGACAACGGGCAACATGAAACAGCAAGACCTCAGACAGGGCAAAACGGGAAAGTAGTTACAGAAAGTCTGTATGATCAGCGGGAAAACACGGAGCCTGATGCGCAGAGCATTCCGCAGTGGCTGAAGGACAGGCAGGAGGAGATGAGCAAACATGCGACGGGAGATTCTTCGTCAGCTGCAAAGTGAATATGAGGAACGCCGTCAGGAGAATGACCGCATCTTCTTCGAGAGACGGGCGGAAGCAGAACGGAAAAGCCCGGAAATCGGCCGCCTCATGGATGCACGGCAGGACCTGATTTTCAGTTCCGTGCGTGGTATTATCATGGGAAATAAACCGGATCAGATTCCGGAAAAAATGGCGGAGATTACAGAAAAGATACGTTCCCTGCTGACGGAGAACGGTTTCAGCCGGGATTATCTTGAACCGGTATACAGATGCCCCCTGTGCCGGGATACAGGGTATGTGGGCGAACCAGTCCGGGAAATGTGCAGCTGCATGCAGAAGGAACTGACGAGAAGACTGTATGCCGAGAGCGGTCTGGGCGATCTGCGGGAACAGACCTATGATACATTCAGACTCGACATTTTTCCGGATACCGTCCTTCCGGGACTGGGCTGCTCTCAGCGGCAGATGATGGAAATGATCCGTGACATGACGAAAAACTGGGCCGAGCAGTGGCCACAGGTGAGGGATTACTGCGGCGTAGTATTCAGCGGTGCATCCGGACTTGGAAAGACATTTCTTCTTCATGCCATGGCCCGGGTGATGCTTGACCGTGGACTCAATGTTATGGTCCTGAGCAGCTATAAAGCCCAGGAAATCATGCGGAAAGCCTACTATTCCCGGGATGGGCAGGACGACCTGAACATGCTTATGGAGATGGATGTTCTGTTTCTGGACGATCTTGGAACGGAGCCCCTGCTTGACAATGTAACGGTATCCCAGTTTTTCAATCTGTTCAATGAGCGGCAGAATCATCAGAAGGCGTGTGTGATTTCGACCAATCTGTCCCTGAAGAATCTCAGGGAACGTTATACGGAAAGAATAGCTTCCCGGCTTCTTGATCGTTCCCGGATGATGGTGATCGAAATGCGCGGAGAAGATATCAGAAAGAACCGGTAGGTGAAACGGATGGCAGTCAGTATTCAGATTTATATCAGCAAGAAAAACTTTGATGTGCAGAAGGCACAACGCTTTTTCAAGGAGCGGCGGATTCCGGTGCAGGAACTGGATTTGAAAAAGCACAAGCTCGGAGAACGCGAAGTGCGCACAATGGCTGCAGCCCTCGGCATGCAGGAACTGGTTGACCGTGAAGACAAAAAAGTGAAGGAACATGCGGCCTGCTATTACAATAAAGAGGAAGATGTCCTGCAGGCAATTCTGGAAGCACCGTTTCTCCTGAAATCCCCGATTGTCCGATGCGGGAGCAAAGTGACCGTCGGATATCACCCGGAAATCTGGGAGACATGGATCAAGGCGTAAGGGCTGAGAAGCGATCCCTGGCAGCAGGTGTCATGGCGATGCCTGTGTATTGCGGGAGTCGCTTTTTTATTTTCTATATTGAAGCAGCAGGAAAGCCTTCAAGGGCGGAAACGGAGACGGTCTGCTCTGTTTACAAAGAGGGAGAGGGTTTTGCCCCGGCGGCTTCATTCCGGATGCCATTGCCTGTGTACACCTGCGAGAACTCTCTATGCAAAAATGCGAGAATCTGTTATATTTTCCAGGCGGGGCTGAAGGCAGTCTGCATGGCTGACCGCCCTGACAGGAAACCAGAGGTGTTCGATATGCAAAAGAAATCCTTGAGCCTTATCAGCCGGCTGATTGCGGTACTTATGTTCGGTGTCGCTTTTGCAACGTTTCAGATTCAGAAAGGCCAGCTGACGGATGTATACTATCTTATGGCTGGTATTCTCACCGCAGGCGGTCTTGCGTTGTTCACAGGAAAACCGTTCCGGGCGTTTCGCTCCGGAAAGGTTCTTTCCTCCAATATTCTATGTGGAATCCTTTCCCTTCTGTGCCTTGCGACGCTGACCGTTTTTTCCATGCCTGAGGCGGCCCTGTGGGACACGCTGAAGAGCAATGCATGGGCGATGATTTATGTCGTTCTCCTGATCGTGTTTGCGTTTGTCGGGATAGACTGCCTCCTGCTCTCTGCGCTGACCTGTGTCAGAAGGGAAGAGGACGGGAAGGAATTGGTCCGGACAAGACGTGTTTGCTTTGCACTGATTGCCGTGGTTTCAGTCATGTTTCTGTGCAGTTCATATCCTGGATGGGATTATCCGGATATTCAGACGGCATGGATCCAGGCCGCTTACGGTGAATGGGACGAGTGGCATACCATTGGATTCCTGTATTTTGTGAAGCTGTGCTCGTTCCTCTGGCAGGAAACCTTTGTGGTTTCGATTGTTCAGACGGTGCTATGGCTTCTTGTGAACCATGCTGCCCTGATGACCATCTCCGAGATGAAACGGCCAGGAGCAATCCGCCTTTATACCGTCCTCTCCCTGCTTCTTTTTACACCCTATATCTATCTGCAGGCGATGATGAAGGACACGATTTTTGCGATCTGCATGCTGGCACTGTGTGTTGCTTTGTGGCGGCTCGTTACAAAAGAGCATCTGAAGATCACCGATATCGTTTTCCTGACAGTATTTGCACTGGGGGTCTCGCTGTTCCGCCATGGCGGTGTGGTCGTGGCTGTCATTGCTCTCCTGATTGCAGTTCTTGTGCGGATCAGACTCCATCTGGGGGAAATCGTGAAGCCTTCTGTGAGCCTCGGTGTTCTCCTCCTGGGATACTTCCTTCTTGTGGTTGTTCTTGGACGCAATGTCCTGCAGGCGAATCCCAATCCACCCTATATCAAGTATACTGTGCCTTTCTATATGGCGGGAGAACTGCTCGCAGATGATCAGGTGGAAATGGACGAGGAAGACATAGGTTTCCTGGAGGAATTTGCCGAAATTGACGACTGGAATGCCCTGCACAGCAAGTATTATGCGGATCCTGTTGCCCGTGAGTATGGTCTGCTTGGCGATATCGGCTTCATGGAAGAAGAGGAATATGGTCCGCAGATTATGGCATTGAATCTGAAGTATTTTCTTCGCT
>ONVN01000078.1 GCA_900321295.1 uncultured Eubacteriales bacterium | reverse complement strand
AGGGGACGGCAAACAAGCAGCAGCGGAGCACCAGCCCGTTCTTAGCAGCGGGTGAAAAAACGGTGGCACCGGCACTCTGGGGCATCCCTTGAAAGAACTGACGGCAGGTCGGTTTTTTTGTTTCTTGACATGAGGAAAGAAATTGCATATGCTACACCTGCTCTCTGGAATCCAGAGAACAGGACAACCGTGGAAAATGTGGACGATGTTTCGACTGCGTATGTGGAACACGCTGCATGAACGGGTTCTTTTTTGTTTGCAGGGGTACAGAGATCGAAACCGGCCCTACAGAAGGGAAGGGGAGAATACGCAGTGGCGGAACTGTTTGATACACACTGTCATCTGAGCGATCTGGATTTTGACCAGGACAGGGATGCAGTGCTGGAACGGATGCATTCCAATGGTGTAACACGATGTGCTGTGATCGGATATGATGTCGCCAGTTCAAAGCAGGCGCTTCTTTTTGCGGAAAGAACGCCGGGGGTCTTCTGTGCTGTGGGCATCCACCCGGAACACGCAGATACAGCCACACCTGAAACACTTTCCGAGCTTCAGAAAATGGCCTCCAATTCTGCGGTTCGCGCCATAGGGGAGATCGGCATCGATCTTCACTGGGAAAGCAATCCATCCCTGGAGATACAGCAGAATGCTTGTGTTCAGCAGCTTGAAATGGCTTCCATACTCTCACTCCCCGTATGTTTTCATGTGCGGGATGCCCAGATGGAGATGCTTCGCCTGTTGAAGGAGCACAAGAGGATTCTGACCGGAGGTATCATGCATTGCTTCTCAGGAAGCTGGGAAGTGGCAAAAGAATATTTAAAACTGGGCTTTTATATTTCCTTTGCGGGTCCTGTGACGTTTAAGAAAGCTCCAAAACTGCAGGAAGCGGCGAGAAATGTTCCCTTGGACCGTCTGCTGATTGAGACAGACAGTCCCTACATGGCACCTGAACCTGTCCGGGGCAGGAGAAATGAACCCGGCAATGTACGCTATGTCTGTGAAAAAATCGCTGAGCTTCGCGGAATGACTTATGAAGAGCTTGCTGAAAGAACAACCGGCAATGCGTGCAGGCTGTTCAGGGTCTGAAGCGTCCTTCCTGCAGGTGGTTGCCTTGCAACGGCGCGTTGCGCATGCTATAATTCTTGGAATAGAAAGATCTGCGAGGAGGTAACGGAAATGATTTCAACATTCTGTTTGAATCCTTCCTTTGATAAAACCGTTGAAGTCAGTGCGTTTCGTACAGGAGAAACAAACAGAATCCTGCGCACCCGTTTGGATCCCGGCGGAAAAGGGGTCAACGTTGCCCGAGTTCTGAAAACGCTTGGAGTGGACGTAGAATGCGTATGTGTTCTTCCTGATAAGGGAAGAGAAGAGTTTCTGGATCTGCTTTCAGAGACCGGACTGAAGATTCATGCCGTTTCCACCCCGGGCAGTCTGAGAACAAACACGAAAATATTTTCGATGGATTCTTCCCGGGTGACAGAACTCAACGAATCGGGTGTTCCGATGTCCTCGAAGGCAATGGAAGATATTGTGAAGAAGGAAGAAGAACTCAAGACGTGCTGTGAAATGCATGTGCTCAGCGGATCTCTTCCACCTCATGCCTCTGAAGCAACATACTACAATATGATTCAGACGCTTGCCCCTTCCCCCGTTTTCCTGGACGCATCAGGACCCGCGCTCATGGAAGGGATCAAGGCAAAACCGTTGTTCATCAAACCGAATCTTGCTGAGATGGAAGCCGCATTTGACCGGCAGCTTCGTACCAAGCAGGATATTCGGGAAGCCGCTTTGAACTGGATTGAGCAGGGTGTAGGACATGTTGTGGTATCGATGGGCGGACAGGGGGCAATGCTGATTACTGCAGAGGGAACCGTATACTCACCGGCTGTCGATGTCAAAGTTGCTTCAACGGTCGGGGCAGGGGATGCCATGGTAGCCGGTCTGATCTATGCCTACATTCATCAGATGGGACTGCAGGATATGCTTCGGTGTGGAACAGCAGCTGCTGCAGCAAGCTGCATGACAAGCGGAACTCAGATGGTACATCTTGAGGATTACGAGGCTATGCTGGCCAAATCAGTAGTACAGGCGATCTGATATGTGGATGACGTTTACACGAAAGGGTGTTCTGTCAGACGGCGTGATTGATCTCCGGCCTTTTGCCGGTTATCCGCCTCTGAAGTCCATGCGT
>ONVN01000114.1 GCA_900321295.1 uncultured Eubacteriales bacterium | reverse complement strand
TCTTTCCCGTTCCCTCTCCGGGAGAAAACGGGTTTCAGAAGACCACGGTGTGTTTCCCAGGGCACGGAGAGGACGCGTCAGCTTCCCCGGGAAAGGCGGCACCTGACCGTCCATGCACCCGGAAACCTGCGGAATCTCTCCGTCTGTCGGTCGTTTCATGTCTCTGCTTCTTTTCTGCTGTCCCCATGATAGTACAGGTTTTTCCAAAACACAACAGTATCTCCTGGCTTTCCTGTGCGGACAGGGGATGAACCGCCGGCCCTCATTCGTTCTCATAGTTGTCCCCTTCCGGGCATTTTGCTATAATTCCGAGATGGAGGTGAGCGCATGAGCAGACGACGCAGAAGAAGCGGAGCCGGTCTGCCGGTGGATATTCCGGCAGAGGAAAGCCTGGCCGAAACCAGGCCCATGGACCGGTCATCCGAGGATCCCGTTTCTTCAGACGGCACTGTTTCCTATCGCTTTCCCAGTCATGATGAAGAAGGCGGAACCGTAGAATACGATTCCACACAGCGCTATATTCCCGAACAGGATCTTCCCGAAGAAGAGGAAATCCAGCCGTCCGAGGAAGACCCGGACAATGTCTGGGCCCAGGAAGATGAAGCGCTCCCCATACCTGAGGAAGACGAATATATCGACGATGCACTCTATCAGAAGCGCAGCATTTTCAAGCCGCGCACCAAAAAACCGCCCTTTGTGGTCAGCGTCGCTGTCGGCGTTGTCCGCGCGCTGTTCGTCGTTGTCCTTCTGGCCGGCCTCGCCGTCCTGGGATCCGTCGCAGGGATTGCCAAGGGGTACGTGGATACTGCCCCGACGCTGAATCTTGCCGCCCTCGACGAACAGGCACAGACCTCGTTTATCTACGATTCACAAAACCGGCTGATCACCGAGTACAAGGGCACGGAAAACCGCATCATGGTGTCCATTCTGGCCATGCCCCAGTACCTGCAGGACGCCTTTGTCGCCGTGGAGGACGCGCGTTTCTACACCCATTCCGGAATTGACCTCAAGCGGATTATCGGAGCTTTTGTCTCCAATCTTTCCTCCTCCTCCACCCAGGGCGGTTCCACCATTACCCAGCAGCTCATCAAGAACACCCTGCTCTCTTCGGAGCAGAGCTACAAGCGCAAGATTCAGGAAGCCTATCTGGCCCTTCAGCTGGAACACACCTATACCAAGACCCAGATTCTTGAAAGCTATCTGAACACGATCTACCTCGGTGAAAACTATTACGGCGTCAAGACCGCCGCCCAGGGGTATTTCGGGAAAGAGCTCGGCGACCTGACGCTGCGCGAATGCGCCATGCTGGCCGGCGCCACCAACTCGCCCTATTACTACAATCCCCGCCGCAATTTCTACACACGGCAGAAAGAAGGCGTGGATTACCCTGCCATTACCAACAACCGCACCAACTATGTCCTCCGGTGCATGTATGAAAACCAGTTCATCACCTATGAACAGTATCAGGCGGCGCTGGATCCCTCCACGGCCCATGTGCTGGAAACCGATCCCACGGCTCCGACCGGGATGTATGCCTATCCGCATTATGTCGAATATGCCATCAAGGAAGTCATCAGCATCTTCCTGGAGCTGAATTCCCTGGAGGACACCGCCGCAAACCGTGCCGCCATGGAAAACAAGCTGCGCACCGGCGGATACCGCGTGCAGCTGGCCATTGATACCGACATTCAGAACACGCTCCAGTCCACCCTTTCCTCCTGGACGCAGTACCCCAGTCTCCGCGACCCGGCGGACAAAGTTTACCGCTCCAAGAATTCGGACGGGACCTATAACGAGATCATTGAGCCCCAGGCAGCCGCCGTGGTGCTGGATTACCGCACCGGAGAACTCAAGGCCATCGTCGGAAGCCGCGACGAACCGAAGGCGATGAAAACCCTGAACCGGGCCACGGACATGAAGATGCCCGTCGGCAGTTCCATCAAGCCGCTTTCCGTTTACGCCCCTGCCCTGGAGCTCGGCGCCTCTCCCGCTTCCATCGTCTTCAACATGCCCCTGCCCATCGCCGGCTGGAAGGATGCAAAGGGCAGTGACACCTGGCCCCGCAACTACGGCGGCGGCAGCTATACGGGGCCGACGACCCTGCGCAATGCCATGGCCAGGAGCTACAACACCGCGGCCGCCCAGGCCCTGATGACCATGGTCGGCGTGAACCGCTCCGTGGAATTCCTGCATCAGCTCGGGATTGACGACAGCCATATCGATGCCACGCCCTTCGGCGTCACCCTCGGTTCCTCCGGCATCACGCCCCTGCAGATGACTGTCGCCTACGGCGTGCTGGCCAACGGCGGCGTCTATCAGGAGCCCATCTCCGTGCTCGGCATCTCGGACAGCGAGGGAAAGACCGTCTGGGACGGCCATGCCAACCAGGCCAGACGGCGTGTTTTCTCCTCGCCCACCAGCTATATGATCGTGGACATGCTCAAATCCGTCATCACCACCGGCACCGCCTCCTCCGCCAAAATCAAGGGGCAGACCGTCGCCGGAAAGACCGGAACCAACTCGGACCAGAAGGGCGTCTTCTTTGCCGGCATGACCGGCCATTACTCCTCCGCCCTCTGGATCGGCCACGACAACTACAAGGCGCTTTCCAGCAAATCCACCGGCTCCGGTTCGGCTGCCCCCCTCTGGGCAACCTACATGAAGAAGATTCATTCCGAGAAAGGCCTGGACGACCGGGATATTCTGGAAGGCAGTCCCAGCGATTACCAGCTCATCCGCGTGACCACCTGCAATGTGTCCGGACAGCTCGCCACCGATGCCTGCCGGAACGATGTCAACGGGTACGGCGTGACCACCGACTACTGGGCGCCCGGCACACAGCCGACGGTTTACTGCCAGATGCACGTCAATGAAAACATCTGCGCCGAGTCCGGCATGCTGGCGTCGGCCTACTGCCCGAACGTCACGGTCAAAGGGGTGGTGACCATTCCCTACGGCCATCCGCTCTATCCGTTCATCGGGACGCAGTATGACGATACGCTCCGGCAGTACCTCGGGGCCGCTTCAACCACCACCTCCACCGTGTGCACCCTGCACAATGAGTTCACCCAGAGCATCGCCCAGACCGCGGAAGACAACTCGGCGTTCACGGCGGATGCCCGCAATCTCATTGCCCAGGCACAGAACATGCTCTCCCAGATGGATTCTGCCTCGTACCAGTACCAGAATATCCAGAATGCCATCGCCTACCTTGAGGCCGTTCTCTCCACCGGCGGCTCCCAGGCCGAAGTGATCAACGCCATGGGTCTGCTGACACAGGCCATGGCCGGATTCTGAGCCTATGCTGAACCAGTTTCCTGCGCCGGAAGCCATTCTTCAGGCGCTTCAGACCCTCCGCCTCCCCGTTCAGTCCGGGGAGTATGACCTTCACCGCCTGGTCATGGACTGCCTTGAAAACGCAGGCATTCCCTTCCGGCATGAAGTGTTCCTTGCACCGCGCTGCCGCATCGACCTGGTCAGCGGCCGCACCGGCATTGAAATCAAGCGCGGGCACGCACAGCGAAAACGGGTTCTTGAACAGCTCGCGCGCTATGCGGCCTCGGAAACGCTGACCAGTCTGGTCCTTGTGACCGAACACACGCTGAACCTTCCTTCAGCAATTGCCGGCAAGGCAGTCTATGAAGTCTGCCTCGCCAGACTGTGGGGGATTGCCCTGTAATGGATGATCTGTATTACGACCCCGACCTCTGGGAAACCGAAGCGCCCGCGGATGACTCCGACGAGGCGCTTCTTCCCGTGTATCTGCGGCCTCCGGCCGGGCCCTCCCGCCCCGCCTGCGGCACGCTCTCCTACAACAAGCGCAGCCGCTGCTGGGTCGTGCGGGGCGATCCGTCGGTCACGGAGATGTGCAAGCGTCTCTTTCCCGGGTCGGAAGGTTCCAGGCGCGGGGAAGCGCGTTTTTCCAATCACCGCCGGATGGTTTCCGACCTGCTCTGGCTGATGCTGCGGTTCCCCCTGGAGGTGCGCCTGGAGGATCTCCCCCGGTGGCAGGAAGCCGTCACCGGAGCCCGGGAGCACGCGCTACGGGAAGCGCGCGCCGCCTCCCTGCCCCAGTCCATGACGCCGCCCGAGGGCACCTTCTCGGGCACCCTGATGCCGTTCCAGCAGGAAGGCCTCTCCTTCCTCATG
>ONVN01000055.1 GCA_900321295.1 uncultured Eubacteriales bacterium | reverse complement strand
CGGGAGCGTTTTCCGCATGCTGGTCTTGGAAAGATCATCGTTTTTCATCCGCAGAATACTGCGTTGGGCTTCGGTCATTCCATTTTACGCTTTTGTGAGCCAGCAATCAGATGAATGACCAGTCTTCTGGGAACAAATCGCTGCAGGAAAAGTCCTGTGCGAACAACCCGTCCAGGAACAATGAGCATTCGTCCACGTGCCATTCCCTGCAGTGCCTCCCGAACACAGCGCTGAGCCGTTATGCCCGGCAGGGAAAAATGAACATGAGCAACCTGATTGAACTCCGTATTGACCGGTCCCGGGCACAGGCAAAAGATACGGACCGGGCTTCCTTTCCTCCGCAGCTCTTCTCCCAGACCGGAAGTCATGCTGACGACATAGGCCTTTGTTGCATAATAATCCGTCATGTAAGGGCCGCATGGAAGGAGACCTGCTGCCGATCCCACATTCAGAATCGAACCATGCCCCTGCTTTTCCATGATACAAAGGGCCTCCATCGTCAGCGCATGCAGTGCCTCGATATTGACACGGATCATTCCTTCAGCTTCTTCTGCATAATCTGTGAAAGGACCGCATACACCAAAGCCTGCATTGTTGATCACGATGCCTGGTCGGAGCGATTGCAGTCTTTTCTTCAGCATGTCAAGGTCTGTCTTTTCAGCAAGATCACATACCAGTATTTCACTGGAATTCTTCAATGCTTTCTGTACTTGCACAAGACGCTCCTCACGTCTCCCGACAAGAAAAACGCTGTAGCCCTTTTCCGAAAGCTGCCGGGCAAATTCAGCCCCGATCCCACTGCTGGCACCTGTTACAACAGCCCACTGATTATTCATTTGCATCAGAACTCCTGTTCCTGAACTCTTTCGTCAGCATCATCATACGGACACCTGTATCCATCACAAGCAGATCCTTCGGCATCGGAAGAACACGGAATGCAACATACACATCGCCGGCTGACCCGGCCACATTTCCCATCTGAAGCAGGTACACAACCCAAAACCAGTCCGGTGGCATCACACTTCCAAGAAGTGCGAGGAGAATAAACCATATCACCAAAGGAGCAAGTGCTATACACAGGTAGCTGCTTTTGTCAAAATAATCCTGTTCGCTGCCGGCATAGGCATACATTCCAGTAAAACCAAACTGAACGTCCTGTCCTCCGGCGAGGCGCATCATACATGCATGCGTCAGTTCATGAAGGACAATGTACAGGATATATCCGAGAATTAAGGCAACAAACCTCAGTGCATAAACGCCCAACCCCTGTGACATATCAAAGAGGGCTTTGATGGGCCTGAAAAATGTCATTCCCATAGTCATCAGTACCATGGTGACAAGAGCCAGAATATTCACAAGGAGACTCGTCCATTTATCTTTCTGAAGGTCGATCCTGGCACATTCATGGTATGTATCAGGGATTTGCTGAAATGCTTTCATGGTTTGCTATACTCCTTTATTCCCAGGTTCGTACAACCCGGTCAGGATGATTCAGAACCGTTTCGAGGAATCGGCTCTGCCGGCCTTCCAACTATGCAATGTTGCCCGTGAAGCCTTCTCTTCAAAGTGATGCATCCATATGAAGAGCAAAGAGTCTTGCAACAGGAGCATCTTTGAAGTGCACATGGAGAATACAGTTTTCTTCATCAAAATGATATGGGGTCCGGGACTGCATCGGGTGTGCACTCGGATATAGAATCTGTACAGATTGAACTTTCCTTCCTGCAACAACCGTGTCCAGCGGAAGGTCTACATCCTCCGTTCCATCCTCAAAACGGCGCCATACAGCAAGATACAGTATCTTGTCATTTCTTAGAACAAGAGCAGCATAGGCATCTGCTGCGTGGGCAAAACCGAGGGGCCAGTAAGGAAGCGAATGATAGATATCCTTCCGGATATTTTTATAGATGTGAATGCCTTCCTTGACAATTTCAAGCGCCTTTGGAGCAAGTTCCACCAGATGACCAGATTGGTGGATTCTGCAAAGCATGGCATTGATCATATTGAAGGCAGCATTCTCCTCATCCGCGTCACGCTTTGGATAAGACCAGACAGCAGCCTGTTCACTGGTCACTGCGCTTGGCGCGTTACAGGCAATCGTGGAATATGAAACATAGTTTTCCTGATCGCTCGTGGACTGAATAGAGTAACGTGAAAGCATGGCATAATCCATTCGCATGCCGCCACTCGAACAGTTTTCAATCACAAGCTCCGGATAACGTTCAAAGATGCTGTCCAGCCATTTCAGATATGCCCGCTCATGCTCAAGAAGACCGACTCCGGGGCTTTCCGCATCACGGTCCGTTCCGATCCCTGGCTCAATATTGTAATCCATTTTGATATATCCGGCACCATAGGTATTTACAAGCCTGTCAATAATCCCATCCGCATATGCACGGACCTCAGGATTCCGGAAGTCCAGCTGAACGCGGCTTCGGTCATAGACAAGGGAACCATGACGTGTGAAAAACCAGTCTTTCGGGACCTTGTTCATGAGCGGGCAATGAATACCCATGACCTCAAGTTCCAGCCAGAGACCTGGAATCATTCCGTGACTTCGTATAACGTCTGTCAGCGCCTTTAGTCCCTGCGGAAACCGTTCACATGATTCCTTCCATTCTCCGACACCATCCCACCATTCGCCCGGAGCATACCAGCCTGCATCAATGACATAGTACTCGCATCCTGCCCTGGCTGCAGCTTCAATCATTGGAATCTCGTTGTTCCATGTAGGATTTCCATACAGACAGTTCATGTAATCATTAAAGATCACAGGCAGTTTTTCATTGTCCGCATTCCGTCGGCGAATGATACGTCTGTACTTTGTCAGAACATCAACGGCTTCACTGATGCTGCCACGCGCAGTGCCGACGCATGCAGGAACGGACACAAACTGATCACCGGGTTTTAAGGTTTTGGAAAAATGACCGTGGACTTCTTCCGGACCTGACAGATTCAGATAAAAATGGTTCGCCTGCATGCCGATTTCCCATTCCCAGGAACCATTGTGTTCTATTTGGAAAAACAACGTTCCGTTTGTTTCCGTATTCTCAAGGATGCCCATCGGTATATAGTCTTTCGTTGACCAGTTGCCTGTATTGGAAAACACGACGTTCCTGGAAGTCCTGCGAAAGTAATCTTCCGGCTGTGTCTGAGCAAGCCCAAGCTCAGCAAATGTATGGGACTGCCATGACAGTTCTCTCTGCCATCCGTTATAGGGAACATGGATCAGCATTTTGTCATCCGATGTGCCTTCTCCCTCTTTTTCGATACCAAGATAGGAAAAGGTACCCACATATTCCATCGTCCACGAAATTTCGCCCTGATTGATGACTTCGTTCCATGTGCGCACACAGCTCAGTCCTGTATAAAACCGGAAGTGTGTCTTTACAGCAATCCCGGTTTCCTCATCCTTCTGCAGGATGACCAGTTCTTTCCCATCAGCATTTTCCGCCATATCATGTGATATATATTTCATACGGCAACCCGGCATGGTGGCAATGAACATGTTGCCCTGTTTTTCAAACGGTCGGTTCACACCAGCCGCCTGGATCTGGGCAAACTGATACCCATCCTGAAAGAACCGAAATCCATCCGCCATATTCAAGTCGGCATAGGGCTGATAGGGGCAGTCAGAAAAATGCAGAAGCCGGATGAACCCCTGATGAATTCCAAAGGTCATAAACAATTCAGATTCATGAAAATCAAGATACTTCATTTGATCACCTTCCAATCATGGTTCTTTCGGTAATGACACAGTCGGCTTTTCTGTCGTTGTCATCATATGGAATGCATACACAAAACTGCCATGAGCCAGCAAGCATAACCGTCTTCATCCCGGGATGTGCGGCAAGATAACGATCATAATATCCACCGCCATGCCCGAGTCGTATGGCGTTTTCTGTATAGGCCACACAGGGCATGATGCACAGCTCTGGAGAATCCAGCCGTTCACTCTCGAGAGGAGGTTCCTTCAGCCCGAAAAAGCCTCGTTCCAGTTCCTCTGTACGATGGATAATCCTTGCCTCCATCAAGCCATGACCCAGACATTTGGGAACACTCAGTATTTTTCCTCGTTGCAGTGCAGCTTCAAGAATCATCTGTGTATTGATCTCATACCCCATGGAAACGTAGCAGAAAATGGATCTGGCTTCCATGAACGCAGGAAGTGCTGTAACTAGTTCTGCAATTCTTTTACTTGCATCCTGTACGGTTTGGGGAGATATGCTTTGGTTGATCAGGAATCGTTCCTGGCGAAGCTTCTTTTTTTCCCTCGTGATGTCCATGCTTCTCCTTTTTACTCCGGCATTTTTCTCTGTTTTCCAGAAAGCGAATCCACTTTGATTCTCCAAACGCAGACTGCATTTGCAGCATCCTCTTCAAAATGGAACATGCGGCCTGTCTGATGCAGCATCAGTGTTTTCAGCCCATGTATTTTTTCTTCTGTATTGTTCAGGATTTCCACGATTCCTTTTCCCATGACGCTGGCGTAGGCCGCACCGTACCGGCATGGATTGTCCTCTCCACTGATGATATTCATTTCGCAGTCAATCTCCACAAAACATGCCGGGTTTCTGCGAACGAGATCCAATTTGTGACCTGCTTTCGCTGAATGAAGAAAAAGAATCAAGGTCCCATTTTCCCATTCATAACCGTAATGAAGAGGGACAACATAGGGCACTCCGGCGTCCATCAACCCCAGATGGACAATTCTTCCACTGTCCAGTATTCTTTCAATATCCTCTTTGTTGGTCACTTCTCGGTCTTTCCGCCTCATTTCGGGCTTTTGATGCTTCAACATGAGCCGCATCTGATGCCAGCATGCCCCGCCGTGTTCAGACACACTGACTCCCTCATCTTCAAACCCAAAGCGCCGATAAAACGGGATCATATTCTCCTTGCATGTAAGTACGACACCACAGCGCCCCTGTTCCCTGCTTTCTGCGATTGCCCTTTTAAGGACCTTTGTGGCGTATCCTTGGTTTCTATGTGCAGGATGCGTATTCACACCAAAAATCATCTGCCATGCACCATTCTCCCGATGCTGGTCAGCATGAGCATACATATCATCGGAAAGGTCCGGCTGGTCTGACACAAATCCGTCAGCAAATGCCCGCAGTTCGCCTTCTTCATAAAGAAGCCAGAAGTGATTTCCATAGAATTGTATCCGCTTACACAGCTGTTCCTCCGATGCTGCTTCGGAGGGCGGAAAACAGCTGGCTTCGAGCTGAGCCAATACTTTCAGGTCGTCCATTGTCGCATGCCGTATTGTCATCTTCATGGCTCCTTGTTATATAGTGTAGTCGTTTACAGAGCTCCTTGCGGGTCTTTTTCAGATTGTAACACGCCGTCTCTTTTCTGTCTATGAACTGTACATTTCGAAAAAACGGAGTATAATCCGCTTGCTTTCAAACGTGTTTTTCAGGAATCCTATACATGGGACCTGTTCATGAGGAGGATTGGTCATGAAACGTCTGTTTACCTTTCTGCTTCTTTTTCTGCTGGTCCTGTCTGTTTCTTCCTATGCAGAAACAATGCAGTTCGGTTCCTATGAACAGGATAACAATCCCGACAACGGACCTGAACCTGTTTCTTGGATGATCCTTGACCAAAAGGATGGCCAGATACTGCTTCTGTCTGAATTTGCGCTGGACTGCAGACAGTACCATACAAAATACAACAATCAGACCTTTTATGAAACGTGTGCTCTGCGTACCTGGTTGAATGAATCTTTCTTCACGAATGCCTTCACGGAGGCAGAGCAATTCCAAATTCAGAAAGTCGTTCTTTCCAACAAGCGCAAACAGGGATATGCGTCAAAGGATGGTCCTGACACAGAGGATCTCGTGTTTCTTCTGAGTTTTGAAGAAGTCGAAACATATCTGCCCACAAAGAAGGACCGCATCTGCACTGCGACACCCTATGCCCTTGCACAGGGTGTCCGCACCAAGAAAAATGATGCATGTCCCTGGTGGCTCAGGACATCGGGGCGTAAGCAGCACCATGCAGCCTGTGTTACACTTGACGGTGGGTATTATGACTATTTCGATATTACCTGTCCGACCAATGGTATAAGGCCAGCCATATGGATTCAGAATCCTGCGGAATAACCTGAAATGTTAAAAAGCGCACATCCATCCGAAAGCTGTTTCTTTCAGAATGGATGCGCGCTTTTATAGTGAAGAATGGCAGGGGTATTCTGATGTTGGTGCCTTTCAGAAAACTGGTCTCCTCTTCCTTTTTCCTTCGTCCGTTCTATCGGACGTCAAAGAGAATAGTACCCGCTGAGTTTTCTGACACCCGCTGTCCGCAGCCATGCAAACAACGCTCCGCACAAAACTGCCATGATGAACGTGCAGACCGCCAGATAGGTCGTAGGGCTCATCACTTCCATCACCCACTGGAAATAGACCATGGCACTTCCAATGATCAGGACGAGCCCACCGAGAACGCAGAATGTGACCGGCAGGGAACGCTTGATGCACTGCTGCGAACTGGTCCAGTCAAACTTCGGATGGATAACATTCAACACAATGCCGGCGAGTGCCATCAGCAGTTCCATCAAGACAGGAGAAATAAGAAGAAGTATTCTTGCAAGAATGCTTCCGGAAAGGAAGAACTGGAATACAGTAGAGCAGACCAGAAAAACCGGAACTGTAAGCATCATTTGAAGGTCAACTTTAGCCAACAGAAAATCCAAACCGCTGACCGGAAGAATGCCTGCGTGCCAGATGGTTTTCCCTTCCAAGGAAAGAGACGGCGCGGTAATCGTAATGGATATCGTCAAAATGCAGAAAATGACAGTGACCGCCAGCATAGCGATATCTGCCGTTGCGTTGGAAAACTCCTGCGCAAACTGCCCGTTTTTCAAAGGAATCTCCAGCACATTATTCAGAAAGGACCTGACATCTCCCTGAAAAATGAGAAATGCAACCGTCATAATCGGAGCCATAAGAATCCCCAGACCTGCATTCAGCACATAGGACCCATCTGCAAAGAAACGTTTTTTCTCGCGCCATACCAGCGCACGGCGGACAGAAAGAACACGAAGTTCCTTTTCCACATACATTTTTCTGCGGACATGATGATGCTCATTGACAACATGCAAGAAAAATTTCGAAATCAGCACCCATGCACATATCAGAGGAATGGCAGAAACAAGAACCACGTTCAAAACACTGATCCAGTTCCCCATGCAGGCAAGTCCATACTGATATGCGGGCCAGATGGATTTCAGCGTCTGACCTGTGAGCAGATTGATTCCGGCAGAAAAGCTGTCCATCTCTGAAGTCACAAAGCCGAATAATGCAAAGTATCCGATCAGCAGGACCATGGACACGCCGATCTGAAGATAAGATTTATTCTGGACATGACTGCTTGCAATGGCAAGAACCCAGCCAAGCAGACATCCCAATGTGACGGCGATCATTGGAAGAAACAGCGTCGGAATGATCCAGTTCAATATATGCACAAAGGAAAAAGATTTGCTGGAAATGAACCATGCCAATCCTGAAGGAACAATCATCAGGGCTTCATACAGAAGTGCCTGAATATACAGGGTAATCATACGCGACGCGAGAATCGCCGATGGACGCACTGGCATGGACAAGAGCGTATCATTATCCTTTGCCTCAAAAAGCTGCGACTGTGCAGCAAATACAGACCCGATCATCGCAAGACCAAATCCAATGACAGACGAATACCCGAAATACAGAGTGCCGAGATTCAGGGAAGCAAGCGGCTTGGCAAGGTCGCTAAACATGCGAAATATACTGTAACCACAAAAAACATAGGCCCCGGCAATCAGAAGAAGATATGCACCGTAGCTCAGGTTTTTCGCATATCCACGATTCTTTCTTTTTGTCAAACCTGCCAGCAGCTCACGAAGGCGCAATTGCAGGAGAATTTTAAGCATGGTCTTTTTCTCCTTCCAACTCAAGGAAAACATCCTCCAAGGACGAGGATCCCTTGACTTCTTCCATGGAACCAAATGCTGCGAGTTTGCCTTTGCGGATAATGACAACCTGATCGCAGAGTTTCTCTGCGACTTCAAGCACATGCGTTGAGAAGAAAATGGTTCCTCCGGCATCACAGAATGACCGCATTTCCTGTTTCAAGGTATGTGCGGCAACAGGATCCAGACCAACGAAGGGTTCATCCATAAAGATCAGTTTCGGTTCATGAATCATGGCGGCAATCATCACAAGTTTCTGTTTCATTCCGTGCGAATATTCAGAGACACGCTGTGCAAGATCTTTTGTCAGTTGAAAAGCATCAGCATAGTGATGGATGCGTTCTTCACGAACTCCTGCTGGAACACGATATATGTCTGCAATAAACTGCAGATACTGAATGCCGGTCAAAAACTCATAAAGGTCCGGATTGTCCGGAATATAGGCAATTCTTTTTTTGACCTCAATCGGATGCTCCTTGACCGAAATATGATCAATCATGATGTTTCCTTCGTCAAACTGGAGGATTCCGCAGCACGATTTGATCGTTGTTGTTTTTCCTGCTCCATTGTGCCCAATGAATGCACACAGTTCCCCTGGTTGGATATGAATCGAAAGATCATCTACAACAGTATGATCGCCGTAGCGTTTTGTAAGGTGTTCAATATTCAGCATAGTAGATTGACTGCCTTTCTGTCTCAGGATAAGTATGATTTTTGCAAGTTGAAGTATATGCAAAGGCGTACCCTTCGTCAATGCATGAAACAAGGTATATGGTAGGCTTAAACGTCTGTTGAGCCATTGGAATGCCATGCTTGAGATGCTTTATGCTGTTTTCAGACATTCCGTGGGACAGATCACATAGAATGTCTTCCATCCGGTGACCGCCAGTTCCTTCCTGCCTTGGCTCAGCCTCTGTTTAAAACAGAACCGGCCGGTTTTCAGCAGAAAAGGGCAGTTTTCAGTCATCTCAGAAGAATACTGAGGTGTTCATCTCCTGCGCAGCGCCTTGCCGAAAAAGTGAGAAGACCCTTTTACAGCTGCATGCACTGGTCTGTTCTTTATCAACGGATTGCAGGTGCTAAATGGTTCGAATGTTTCTTTTGCGTATTTTGCTCGACTTTCCATTTTCTGCAGAGTATACTCCACACGCTGTGATTCATCGGATCGGGCAGACTTATGGGAGGGGTGCATGTGTCATCATCCATGGGCGGGCTTCTGGCCATACTTGGAAGCATTTGCTGGGGATTAAGCGGATCCATGGGACAGTATCTGTTCACAGTTGAAAAAATGGACAGCCGCTGGCTCGTTCCTATCCGACTGGGCGGTGCAGGTATCCTTCTGCTCATCTACAGTGCCTTCCGGCTCGGCCTGACCGCTGTTTTCCGCCCATGGAAAAACCGGCAACATGCTACGGAACTGCTGCTCTACGGTCTTCTTGGAGTCAGTGCATGCCAGTTCTTTTATTTCCTGACCATACAGCTTTCTTCTGCGGGTACTGCGACCATTCTCCAGGACCTTTCCCCGCTCTGTGTTCTCGCCGTGCTATGCTGTTCTCAGAAGAGAACGCCTGATGTACGCGAAATCATCTGCATCCTTCTCGCATTGGCCGGTGTGTTCCTGATCACAACGCATGGAAGCTTCGGATCCCTTGTGGTTTCACCACCTGCGATCCTCAGCGGCATACTGAGTGCCATCTGCGTGACGGTATATACGATGGCACCGCGCCATATTCTCACTCTTTATCCTGTTTCCCTTCTGCAGGGTTGGTCCTTTCTCATGGGCGGTATTGTATTTGCTGTACTGTTCCGGCCCTGGTCTTATGCTTATGTTCCAACACCGACAGGGTGGTTCGGCATCGCGTTTGTCATTCTTGTTGGGAATGTGCTTGCATTCGTCCTTTTTATGACTGGCGTACATTATGCAGGACCGCAAAAGAGCAATCTTTACAGTTTTGCAGAGCCCCTGACCGCGGCTGTTGTTTCCACGCTGTTTCTTGGCTCCCCTTTTGGAATATGGGATTTTCTTGGCTTTCTGTTCGTGTTTGCCATGATGTTTCTTCTATCAAAGAGTGATTCTCCTTTATAAGGTGATTCTGTATGAACCCAAAATCCTCTTCCCTTCTCCGTCTGATTGGTTCGATGCTGATCTATGGAACAATCGGATTATTCCGAAGAGCGCTCCCTGTCTCCTCGGCTTTCCTTGCCATGTTTCGTGGATTCACAGGAAGTTTCTTCCTGCTTCTTTTTCTTGTCCTGCTGCATAAAAAGCCCGATTGGAAAGCAGTCCGGGCCAAAGTGATCCCATTACTGGTCAGTGGCGGCATCATGGGACTGAACTGGATTCTTCTCTTTGAATCCTATCGATATACAACCGTAGCGATCTCTACGCTGTGCTATTATATGGCCCCGGTGTTTGTGATTCTGGCGAGCCCTTTTCTTCTTCATCAGTCGCTGGAGAGGAGAAAAGTCATCAGTCTTCTGCTGTCACTGGTCGGCATGTGCTTCATTACTGGCATTTTTTCGCTTGCCAATCAGGAATCCGGTCGTTTGCCTGGATTCCTTCTGGGCCTGGGTGCAGCAGTCCTCTACGCCTGTGTTATTTTAATCAATCAAAAGCTAGTGAGTGTTCCAAGTTTTGAGAGAACGATTGTCCAGCTTTTCTCTGCAGGGATTGTCGTCCTTCCCTATGCATTTCTGACCGGAGGATTCTCTTCCCTTTCCCTGACGCTTACTTCCAGTTTGCTTCTTCTGGTCATTGGAATTGTTCATACAGCATTCGCTTACCTGCTGTACTTTTCATCCATGGATGGCCTGAGCGCGCAGACAGTTGCAATCATCAGCTATCTGGATCCTGTAACTGCAGTTCTGTTATCAGTGTTTCTGCTTCATGAACCCATGGATGTCCTTGGCATGATAGGAACAATTCTGATCCTTTTTGCTGCCGTATATGCGGAAAACGGTTCTTCCAAGTCATCAATATAAACTATAGGAGGTTCTATATGCTTAATTTGTCCAGCGATTATGTCGAAGGTGCTCATCCTCTGATTCTTGATGCACTCATACGGACCAATATGGAACAGCTTCCCGGATACGAAATGGATTCATATTGTGCATCGGCTGCGCAGAAAATCCGCATGGCATGTGAATGCCCTGACGCTGACGTTTTCTTCCTTGTAGGTGGAACGCAGACAAACGAAACCATCATTGCGACCATGCTGCGTCCCTATGAAGGCGTACTGTGCGCTCAGACTGGCCATATTGCTGTACATGAATCAGGGGCTGTTGAATACACCGGACACAAAGCCCTGACACTTGAGGGAAAAGACGGGAAAATTTCCGCAGAACAGATTCGTGATTATGTTTCCTCCTTTTATGCTGACAGCAACCATGAACATATGGTTTTTCCTGGAATGGTTTATATTTCCCATCCCACAGAATACGGAACCTTGTATTCCCTGAATGAGCTGACAAATATCTCAGAAGTTTGCCATGCGTATCATCTTCCACTCTTTCTGGATGGCGCACGTCTCGGATATGGGCTGATGTCCAGAAATACAGATGTCACACTTGGTGATATCGCCAGACTCTGTGACGTTTTTTACATCGGTGGCACAAAAGTAGGTGCTCTTTGTGGTGAAGCAGTTGTATTCCAGCCAGGCAGAGCCCCCGCCCATTTTATCACGATGGTGAAGCAGCATGGAGCTATGCTTGCCAAAGGGCGTCTGCTCGGGATTCAGTTCGATACTTTGTTTACCAATCATCTCTATGAAGAAATATCAAAGCATGCAATCGAAATGGCTGAATCCATGAAATCCATTCTTCATAAACACAAGATTCCGTTCTTTCTTGAAACAGAAACCAACCAGCAGTTTGTCACTCTGAAAAACACAGAACTTACCTATCTGTCCCAGCACCTCATTTATTCCACTTGGGAACCCGTGGACGCAGAGCATACTGCTATCCGTTTATGTACATCATGGGCAACAGACAGTGCCAAGCTCGAAGAACTTGATTCAATCCTGGCAAACATGCCATAATCCGGTCCTCTGAGGACGGGGTTAGAAAAGAAACAATGCCCGCATCATGGCGTATATTACGTCATCTGCGGGCATTCTTCTAATTTAAATACAATCGGTTTATCACTTGAAAATGCATGAGCGTTCTATTCTAACCTCCTGTCATCATCAGAAAGCCCAGTTTCCATTCACAAAAACCGGTATCGTCCTTCCATCCCTGCACTTTGCATCAATACGCAGGTCACTTGTACCAATCATAAAATCCACATGAATCATGGAATCATTGATTCCCAGCTTTCTGCATTCATCGAGCGACATATGCTCATACCCATGAATCGTATCAGCAAAACCACGTCCAAGAGCCAGGTGGCATGCTGCATTTTCATCAAACAGGGTGTTATAGAAAAGAAGTCCAGAATTTTGAATCGGGGAATCAAACGGAACCAGAGCACATTCACCGAGATAGCAGCTTCCTTCATCCATCTGAATCATCTTGGTTAACAAGTCTTCGTTCTTGTCCGCATGCCAATCGACCGCACGCCCTTCCTCAAAACGAATCCAAAAACCTTCAATCATCTGAGACTGATAGCACAACGGTTTGGATGCATAGACAATCCCGTCAGCAGTCATCCTGTCAGGTGAAATAAAGCATTCTTCTGTGGGTATATTCGGATTGAAGAAGTACCCCTGCAGACTGAACTCTCCGCCGCCTTTGAATTCCGCCTGAGGAATCATTCCGACACTGAAATCGGTTCCATTTGATGAATGATAGATCAGTTTTTCAATCCCCAGCTGATTCAGGAAAGCGCATCTTTCTTCCATATTCCGGTTATGATCTTCCCATGCCTTTACGGGATTCTCGGTAACTCTGCTTGTATAAAGAATGGCCTCCCACAGTTTTTCAACCGCTTCTTCATCGGTATACTCCGGAAACATTTTTCTTGCCCACTTTACACCAGGCACAGCAGCAATACACCATTGTTCCTTGTTTTCAACAGCGTCCAAGTACGGCTTCATTTTGGGATACCTTGCCTGTTGTGCTTTTGCCATTTTTTCCTGGTCAACGCCGTTCATTGCATCAGGATCATCTGAATCAATAAACAGTCGGCATGGCAGGATTTCAGTACGGTATTTCAGTTTTGCCTCATCAACGGATGTCAATTCAGACATGGTTTCCAGTGTCTGATATATCGCATGAAGCTTTGCAACTTTCTGGCTTGTCCATTCAACATGAACACGTTTTGCACCACGTTCGTAACATGCTTCAACGACCATCTCGACAAACTCCGGCTGATCAAGACCCGCAACAATATTGACCTCCTGGCCTTTTTGTATATTCAGGCCGGAACCCGCAAGAAGTTCTGCATACTTTCTGAGTCTCTGTGCATCCATTTCAAAACCCCCTATTTGGAAATATGTAAGATTCGTTTGAAACGAAAACTGTATCCGACAACCTTTGTTTACATTTTTATCATAGCATAAACACAGGAAAAAACACATCCTTTCTCGTTGAATTACATGCATATGAGTCTTTCAGACTATTTCTTTTTCGGAACAACCTAAAAAGTACCGATCATCCCCTGAATGTACAGACTTCGGTCTTTTTGTCACGCTTGTCATTTGTCTTTAATGCACGATTATGCTATACTTTTTATAATTCGTTTTTTCATGATGGAGGTTGTATCATGACGAATGTGCGCAAATGCTTTCTGCTTGCTCTCTGCTTTCTTTCTCTTCTCATGCCCGTTTTTTCGCATGCAGAAGCTCATATAACGCTTCGGACACCTTCCAAAACAGCTACCCCTTCGCCATCTCCTTCAGTTTCCGCTACTCCTGCTGTCACAGAAGCTTTACTGCCAACGGAAACGCCGGGGACATCAGGTACAGCATTACCCTCTGCCGCGATGACTCCTTCGCCCTCTCCCTCTGCTGCACCGTCCTTCACCCCGGTACCCGCCAGTCATGTGACAGCATCCACTTCAATAGAAACCCCAAGCTCATCCCCCGTTCCAACGGAGACACCCAACCCGGTTCCCACGTACCAGCCTGTCGTTACGCTGGAACCTCTTGCAGAAACTGATCAGCATTTTGCTCTTCCCATTGATTTCAGTCCTGGTATCCCGCCGCGCACTGAAGGTTACCGCACGGATTATGAATATGAAGATCCTACGATTCATGTCCGCATTGAACGTGGCAGAGAAAACGACTGTACTTTCTGGATCTGCGAAGTCCGGATTGCGGACGCCTCCCAGCTTCGTTCTGCTTCAGCTGACGGTTTTGAATCCAACATGGTTATGCCCGGAACAGCCATTGCCAAGCGTGTCAATGCAGTCGTCGCCATTGATGGTGATTATTTCTGTTACACCGGGCGCGGTTACATACTCCGTCAGGGCTTTCTGTATCTGGATAAAACAACTGGCGGACGTGATGTTCTTCTGATCGATGAAGATGGCGATTTCCATATTGTACGGAAAGCAAAACGCAACGAATGCAAAGATACAATTAACGGCAAAAAAATCATCAATGCCTTCTTCTTTGGGCCGGTCCTGGTGGAAAACGGCGTTCTCGGTACCGAATTCCGTTATACAGATATGGCATATGATCTCTTTTCACAGAGGATGGCCATCGCACAGATCGGAAAACTGCATTACAAGATCATCTGCTGTGAATCGCCAAAACGTGGTTCAACAGGAATGACACTGAAACAATTTGCCTTGTTCTGCCAAGAAAAAGGTGTCCATACTGCCTACAATCTTGACGGTGGAGATTCCACCATGCTGATATTCCGTGATGAAAAGCTGAATGATGTCGATAATCCGCACACCCGTGATATTGCCGATATCATCTATTTCGCATCTGCTTATCAGCCAGAAAAATGAGCGTTTGCGTCTGAAAGGACTCTGATTATGACCTCATACGGCCTTGTATTTCTTGTTTCCCTGCTCATCTGTTTTGTATTGTTTGGTCTCCAGACTAAACGTTTGCAGCTGAATACAGCTACGTATTATCTTTCGATTCCTTTTGCCTGTCTGTTAGGTGCACTCTGTGCAAAGTTGGTTTATGTTCTGTGTTTCCTTGACTTCTCGACGATGGATGAATACTGGTTTGAGGATAATATCCTGTCTTTTCAGGCCAGTGAATTCAGTGTATTCGGTGGAGCGATGGGGATCTGTGCAGGCATTTGGACCGCCGCTCGTCTTGGAAAGCAGAGCGCACTCCGATTTCTTGACAACTTTGCCCCGTGCGGTGCTCTTCTGTTATGCGGCATACGCCTTGCAGAAGTCTATCTAGGACGTCTCGGTGCAGGTTCGCTGCTCCAAGAAGGTTCTTTGTTGGCGCGTTTTCCTTTTGCTGTTCAGAATGAAT
>ONVN01000033.1 GCA_900321295.1 uncultured Eubacteriales bacterium | reverse complement strand
TCCGTGAAGAATATTCAGGTCACCGTGCGCCGGGAAAAGGGCTTTGTCGTGGTCACCACCGAGAACGGATACATCGGGGACCTGGACTGGCAGGAAGGCCGCCTGCACACATCCAAGGCGGACAAGGCCAGCCACGGTTTCGGCATTCTCAGTGTGGAGCGGATCGTGAAGAAGTACGGCGGCCGCTATTCCATTTCCACGGAGGATCAGATTTTCTGCATGAATATTGTCTTCCCCATGCAGTGAACGGCAGGCTAAGCATAAAAAAAGACCTGCCTGAACGGCAGAATCAGACAGGGAGCTGTCCTGTGCGCCAGGATTCCTGACGCAGGGAACAGCTCCCTTTGTTTTTGAATGTCCTGTGTTCACCCGGGATGCTTCAGATCCAGAACCGAGTCCCCTTCCACCCAGACGCCGGGGATCCGCATGCTCGACGGTGTCCGGTCCTCGCCGTGGATCAGCCGGTGCAGCCGTTCAACGGCCCGGATGCCGATCTGCAGCTGGTTCTGCTCCACATGGGAAATATTCAGGTCTGTTGCAGGAAGGTCAAAGCCCACGATGGAAATGTCTCCGGGAATGTTCAGATTCAGGCGTTGAACCGCCCGCACGGCCGCCACGGTCATCAGGCTTTCCGTGCCGTAAATGGCCGTAATCTGCGGATGCCGCTTCAGATGCGCGGCAATTTTTATCGCACACTGCTCCGTGATGGCTTCCTCCGAAACATGCGCCGTGTGTTTTCCCTGCAGGTTGTCCAGCCATAGGTCCTTGTGAATCGGCACCCCAAAGCGGGAACAGGCGCTGACGAACCCCTGGATTCTCTCCCGGATGGAGCTGGTCTGCTCCCCGGTCAGCGTGATCAGCGCAATCTGCTCATGCCCTTTTTCCAGCAGTTTCGCGACTGCCTGTTCGCTGAGCCCGGCATTGTTCGTGCCCACATAGGGGGCCCGGATCCCCGGAAGCATCCGGTCAAACAGCACCAGCGGTTTTCCTGCATAGACCGCACTGACCAGCCACGGATTGTAGGTTTCGCCCATCGCCGGCTGGACCAGAAGTCCGGCATATTCGATCTGTTCCAGTTCCCGGAAAATCTGCTCTTCCTTTTTCTGGCTGTTTCCGCTCTCCTTGACAATCAGGTGATACCCGTATTCCGCACATTTCTCCAGCATGCCGGACATGACTTCATACCCAAAGTTGTGCGCATAGGTTCCCATGATCAGGATCACAACCGGCGGATTGGTGCGTTCGTTTTCAGCAGGAAGGTTCTTCCGCACAAAACTCCCGCGCCGCGGGAAACGCTCAATATAGCCCTCATCTTCCAGTTTCTGCATGGCGTTGCGGGCCGTGATGCGGGCCACGGAATACCGCTGCATCAGTTCACTCTCCGTCGGCAGCTTTTTTCCGTCGGCATAGACGCCTTCCCGGATCTGTCGGAGCAGATCCCGGTAAACCCGCAGATAAAGCGTATTGTCCCTGCTCATATCCCACCCGCTTTCCGAAGATTATTGGCCGCTCCAGGTCCGCCAGCGGCGCCAGTAGTCCTGTCCGTAGGGATGCTTTTCCTCTTCCCAGGCGTCCCGCCAGAAGAAAAGGCGTTCGCGCATCTCCTGAACCTTTCCCGCATATTCCGGCAGGGCGGCCAGGTTGGTGATCTCCCACGGGTCTTCTTTCAGGTCGTACAGGAAGGTGAAATGCTGGCCGGGTCCGTCGTCATTGACATATTCAATGAGCTTGTAGCGGTCATTCTTGATGCCCCGGATCCAGATTTCAAACGCCAGGTACAGTTCATCGCGGTGGCGGTCCTCCGCCTGTTCACCTAGGAGCAGGGCGGCAAAGCTCTGCCCGTCCACACTGCCGGGCACCGGTACGCCCACGAGATCGCAGAGCGTGGGATAAATGTCCAGAAGGTAGACATAGGCTTCACAGCGCCGGTTTTCGGGAATGCCGGGGCCGGCAAAAATGAGCGGTATGCGGATGGAATGCTCATAGCAGTCTTCCTTGCCCATCCAGCCGTGCTGGCCGAGCGCCAGGCCGTTGTCGCCGGTAAAGACAACGATGGTGTTGTCTTCCTCCCCGCTCTCATGCAGTGCATCCAGCAGGCGTCCGATCTCATGGTCCAGGTGGGAGATCATCCCGTAATATTCCGCAATGTTGCGCCGGATCTCCTCCTTCTCCCGTGGGTATGCAGCCAGCTGTTCGTCGCGGTGGCGCATGAGCGGATAGTTCGTTTCAATGGTTTCCATGAAGTTGGGGGGCAGTTCGATATCCTCGGGCCGGTACATGGTCCGGAATTCTTCCGGCATGGTGCGCGGGTCATGGGGTGCCAGATACGCCACATATTCAAAGAACGGCCTGTCCCCGCCCGCATTTTTCCGGAGCATCTCAATGGCCGCATCCGTCAGCATTTCACTGGAATGCTTTCCGGGATTGAATTCATCGCAGTGCTGCTGAATCGGCTTGTTGCTGTGGAAAAAATCCACCACAAAATTGACGACATTGTCATAGGCGCCGGTGGGGTCAAAGCGGCAGGTCGGCACATTCCAGTGGTCCCACATGCCCCCGAAGAAGACCTTCGCCCCCTGCGTAAAGCTGCGCGCATAGCCCGGGCAGCCATTGTGCCACTTGCCCAGGCCGATGGTTTCATAGCCGTTGTTTTTCAGGTTTTCACCCAGTGTGATGTGTTCCGGGGGAAGATTCCCTCCCTGGCCCTCCAGATGGAAGGGCTGGCGCCCGGTGTGAATCATGGCCCTGGAGGGCATGCACACGGCCCCGCAGATCCCGCTGGGAATATGGGCCCGGGTAAAGGAGGTGCCGCGCCGCACCAGCCGGTCCATGTTCGGTGTCGAAATCGCCGGATTCCCCAGCGCATGAATCGTGTCAAAGCGCTGGTCATCCGTGACAATAAACAGAATGTTCGGTTTCTTCGCCATGGCTCATTCAGCCTCCACAGAGAAACGCAATGCGGCTGACGCCGGAACGAAAGCCGCATTGCGTGTTTTTTCGTGCCCGTCGGCACGGTCTGTCCTTACTTACTTGGTCTTGTCATAGGCCGTCTGCAGAAGGGTCATATAATCGGAAAGACCGATCTTCTCGAGTTCTGCCACATAGCCGTCCCAGTCCTTCTCCAGGTCCATCGTGCCCTTGATGAAGGAAGCAAAGGAGTTGTTCATATAATTGTTCAGGTCGGTTTCATACCGCGCCAGTTCCGCGGAATCGTCCGCATCCATCCACAGATGGGTGGGCAGATACATGGAGTAATCCGGCCTGCAGGCATAGTAGTTCTGAACACCGGCATACAGGAAGCCTTCCATGCCCACCGCGTCGTTGGCCTGGGTGGTGTGCTCAAAGGCGCCGTTGATGCCGTTGTTACCCCAGTAGGAGTTCTGCAGGGTATCGATGCTTAGTCCTGTCAGCTTCTTCCAGATGGCCTGGGAGCCGTCCAGCGCCTTTTCCCCTTCTTCGCACCAGTCCCACTTCACGCCCTGGGCGCCGAAGCGGCTGTTGAAGCAGAGTTCCCAGTTGGCATAGAAGTTGTCCAGCCAGCGGGCCGCCAGTTCCGGCTTCTTGCAGGTGCTGAAGATGGCAGCTACATTATACTCATGGTTCTCATAATTCCAATAGCTGTATTTGACGCCTTCGGGCCCGGCGATGGGCGGGCACATGTTCATGAAATCATAGTAGGCATCGCTGCCCGCGGTGCAGAAAATATTGTTCGTGTTGGCAATCTGCATGCCCACCAGGTTGCCGCCGTCGCGTTCGGTCAGGGCCTTGATGTCGGAGGCACCGGCCGTCAGGAAGGTCTGGTCGATGAGCTTTTCATCGTACAGTTTCTTGATGAACCGGAGGGCTTCGCGGTACTGTTCGGTGGTGTAGGCGCAGGCCACGGTGCCGTTATCCACATAGCAGTGGCAGTTGTTCACACCGTCATAGAGGAACGCATTCACCAGCCAGGTGCGGACATTCGTGCTGACGCCGGTCAGCGGGACAACGCCTTCCGCACAGTCACGGAACTTGACCAGCAGGTCATAGAGTTCGTCGGTGGTGGTGGGATTCGTTCCGCCGACTTTTTCCAGATAGCTCTTGGAAATGAACGCCTTGTTATTGCCGACATAGGCATGGAAGCAGTTGTTGGAGCCGGCCAGGGTGTAGATGTTGCCGTCCGGGCTCACGGTCTGCTCGAGCAGGTTGCCGCGGGTGGACAGGAACTTCTGATAGCCGGGCATGCAGTTCTCAATGTAATAGTTCAGGGGAAGCAGGATGCCTTCATCCGCATACTTGGCAATTTCCGCATTGGACCAGTATCCGGCGGCTCCGCTGGAGACGATGACATCCGGATAGTTGCCGTCGGCCATCATCAGGTTGCGCTGCTCGGTCCAGGCCGCCTCGGGAATGCCGATCCAGGTCACTTCCACATTCGTGCTGTTTCCCAGATCCACGCTGAACGTGTTCGTGGTGATGTCCTCCACCGATGCCGTGATGGGCAGCATCACGGTGAGGGTTTCCTTCTCCTTGCACAGGGGTGTGTAAACACCGACCTCGGAATAATTGGAAGTGTCTTCTTCCACAGGGCGTACGGCGCCATCCGCAAACGCACAGCTGAAGACCATCAGCAGGGCGAGCAGCAGGCTCATCAGGCTCAGGAACTTTTTCATGCAAACAACCTCCTTGTTTATATCATGCACCGTCCGGTGCCGGGGTACAGGTTCCGCCTTATCCCTTTACGGCGCCGATCATGACGCCCTTGACAAAGAACTTCTGCACAAAGGGATAGAGCAGCATCATCGGGAGGCTGGACACCACGATGATGCCGTATTTCAGGGTTTCCTGGAGTGCTTCGCGCAGGGCGGCCTCCTCGGGGTCCAGACTGCCCAGCAGGTCCCCTTCAATGTTGTTAGCGATCAGGATGTTGCGCAGGAAAATCTGCAGCGGGTAGAGTTCCTTGCTGCGGATATAGATGAGGGCGTTAAAATATTCCCCCCAGTGTACCGTGCCGTAGAACAGCATCATCACGGCCACAATGGCGCCGGACAGCGGAAGCGCGATCTGAAGGAAGAAGCGGAAATCACTGCAGCCGTCAATCTCCGCAGCCTCCCGGAGTTCCTCCGTCAGGGTATTCTGCATATAGGTCCTGGTGACAAAAACATTGTAAGCCGTCAGTCCGCAGGGCAGGATCAGCACCCAGAAATTGTCAATCAGGCCGAGATTGCGCATCCAGATGTAGTTCGGGATGGTGCCTGCGTTAAAGAGCATGGTGAAGGTCAGAAGACCCAGCACGATTTTCTTGCCGGGAAGCTCCCTGGCGGACAGCGGGAATGCCAGGAGCATGGTCAGCACCAGGTTCAGGGCAGTGCCGATCACGGTATAGGCAATGGAATTCCGGAAACCGATCCAGATGGGCGTATACTCGAAGACCTGTTTATAGCTCTGCAGGCTGATGTTCACGGGCCACAGCACCACTTTGGATTCCATGACGGCCAGAGGATCGGAGAAGGAGCAGCTCAGGACATAGATCAGCGGATACACCACCACCAGAACGACGAACACCAGCACGGCATAGTCCAGAGCAAAGAAGATGCGGTCGCCTTTTGTCTGCCGGTCAAAGGTATGCTTTTTCATGTTCTGTCCCTCCTTTCACCACAGGCTCGTATCGCCGAGCCGGCGGCAGATCCAGTTCACCAGGAGGACCATGACGAGGTTCACGACGGAATTGAAGATGCCGACCGCGGCCGCAAAGGAATACTGGGTGTTCAGAAGACCCATCTTGTAGACATAGGTGGATATGACCTCGGAGAACACAATGTTGATGTCATTCTGCATCAGGTAGACCTTTTCATAGCCCACATCCAGAATGGAACCCATGCGCAGGATCAGCATGATGATGATGGTCGGCATGATGGTCGGCAGGTCGATGTGCCAGATTTTCTGCAGCCGGTTCGCCCCGTCAATGGTGGCTGCTTCCTCCAGCTGCGGGTCCACCGAGGCCAGGGCCGCAATGTAGATGATGGAATTGTAGCCCATGTTCTGCCAGAGTCCGGAAAACACGTACATGGGCCGGAAGGCGTCCGCCTCGCCCATGAAATCGACGGCATGCATGCCGAGGTTCTGGATCATCACGTTCACGATGCCGTGGTAATAGTTGAACAGCTGGTTCAGAATGGAAACGATGACCACGGTGGTGATGAAATGCGGCGCATAGCTGATCATCTGCACCAGTTTCTTGAACCGGGGATGCCTGCATTCGTTGAGCAGGACGGCAAACACAATGGGAATGGGAAAACACACGGCAATGGTAAACAGGGACAAAAGGAACGTATTGGACAGAAGCCGCGGGAACATATACGAACTGATCAGCTTGTCGAAATGCCTGAGCCCGACCCACTTGCTTCCCCAGATTCCCTTGCTGAAAGAATAGTTTTTGAATGCAATCACCAGACCGGACATGGGCATGTAATTGAACACGATAAGAAACGCGATGGGCAGAAACATCATCACATACATCTGCCAGTGGCGCTTCATGATGATCCGGTTATGCTTCCAGTGTTTTTGTCTTGCAGTGCTCCGGTTCAATCTGATCCCTCCGATCGAACGTCTGGACTTCCGAAATCTGATTCTGTTCTCTTTTTCTGTCGGTCATGCGGTATTTGATATTTTCATTGTAGCAAACAGATTCTGGTCAGTAAATAGAACAAATAGGACAAATAAGAAAAATCATCCGGAGACTTTTCCCCCCGCCCGGACCCGGTTCTTTCCGGGCATGGGCAGGTTTCCCGCGGAGAAAGCCACATACAAAAAACGCCCGGATAATGCCTTTTTTCGGCATTTCCAGGCTTTTTTCAGGTCTGTCTTCCGCACGAAGGGCTCAGTCTTTCTGCGGCGGGAATCCGATCTCCTCCCGGAAGAAGCCACGGGTATCCGCCCGCAACCCCTCCCCGTCCATGATGGAAGCGCGGATATAATCCGCATCATGGGGAATCACGAAATCGGCCGACGTCAGAAATTCCCCGGGCCGTGCATGGAGATGACCCGGTTTCTTGCCTCCGTTGTGCACATAGATGTGCTTTACCGGGGAGCACTCCACATGCACCCGGTTGCGCTCAATGGAGACCTCATGGAACCGCGGGCCCATGGACGCATACATTTCACCGGTCTCCATGGCATGGAACACGGCGTCATAGGTCAGATCCTCCGCAAGAATCATGGTATAGGCGCCAAAGGAATCGTTCTCCGGGTCGTCCACCGGATGCTCATTGTGGTTGTCATCCGCGGCATGGCAGAACACCCGGTGCCCTTTGCGCAGCAGACGGTCATACAGGGAACCGCAGTACTCGAGGCCGTTGGCCTGCCAGGAACCGTAATTGCAGATTTCCAGACTGAAGATGCCCTCATAGGCCTCAATCTTTTCCTCCAGGTCCATGGACCAGTACGGGTGATTGTAGGCCACGAGATAGCCGTTTTCCCGGGCCGTGCGGATATATTCGTTGATATACTCCAGCGTGTATTCCCTCGTCCGCTCGCTGCCCGCCCTCGGGGCAATCTCGTCCAGGGCATGGTCCCGGGCGGCATATTTGCAGAATGCCTCGTTGAAGCAGATCATGGTGGTATTCATGGGATCCCGGGCGAAGAGGTTCAGATGCACTTCGGGAGCATACATGTTCCATCTGCACAGGGGATCCGGGCGAAGGTATCCCTCATAGCCGGTGATCATCAGGAAATCCGGTTCACAGAGGTCCTGATGGCAGTGGGGCCGCTCATGGTCCGTAATGGCCAGAATCTCATAGCCGTGGGCCTTATACAGATCCCGGAGCTCCACCGGGGTCAGATGGCCGTCCGAAAGGACACTGTGGCAGTGCAGGTTTGCCCGGTACTGCTTTTTTTCGGGAGAAATGAGATAGCGCTTCATGGATTTGCTCCTTTCATGCCGTTCAGCTCCGGCGGATCTTCTCCGCCAGCCGGGCCATGCGTTCTCCGCAGGCCTCAAAAAACATCTTATGCCCCTCACAGAGACGGTTCGCCGAGGGAATCCCGTCAAGGAGCGGCTCGCGGTCCCGTTTGCAGCCGCCCCGGCACAGGGGAAGCCACCGGCATCCCGTGCATGCTTCCGGAAGGGTATGGGATTCCGCCCGGAACGCAGCGGCCGTTTCTGATTTTTCAAAGAAGAAAAAGGACTTTTCCAGGATACTG
>ONVN01000434.1 GCA_900321295.1 uncultured Eubacteriales bacterium | reverse complement strand
TGACGTTGGGATCGTAAACCCTGGTCAGGGCCAAAACGCCGGTGTTTTCGCCGTAGGTGGTGTTGGCAGGAGCGCCGAAGAGAGCAGCCAGGGTGGTGGCAAGACCGTCACCGAGCAGGGTGCGGTGCAGACCAGGGTTTTCCACGAAGTTGGCACCGACGGTGGAGGAGATGGCGCAGATGTCGCCGATGTGCTCCATCATCGTGGCCAGGGAGATCGGGACCATGGCGATGAGGGCGGAAATGATCACGGAACCGTTGGCACCGCTGAACAGGGAGAACACGGTTTCATTCATCTTGATGGGGAAGCCAATCCAGGCAGCCTCGCGGACTTCCGTGAAATCCACCATGCCGCACAGGCCTGCAACCGCGTAGGAACCGACAACACCCAGCAGGATCGGGATGATCTTGATCATGCCCTTGCCCCAGATATTGCAGACGATGATGATGGCTACAGCCAGAATGGCAATCCACCAGTTGGCAGCGCAGTTGTTGACAGCGCTGGAAGCCAGGTTGATGCCGATGCAGATGATGATGGGGCCGGTGACAATCGGCGGGAAATAGCGCATGACTTTGCTGGGGCCGAAAGCGCGGAAGAGGAAGGAGACCAGCACATAGATGAGGCCGGCCGCAGCCACGCCGACGCCAGCATAGGGAATCCAGCCTGTGCCGGTGATTCCCTGGCCTTCAGCCAAGGTTTTCACGGCAGCATAGCCGCCCAGGAAAGCGAAAGAGGAACCCAGGAACGCGGGAACCTTGCCGCCGGTGACCAGATGGAACAGCAGGGTGCCGAGACCTGCAAGCAGCAGGGTGGTGGCAACATCCAGTCCGGTGAGGGTCGGAACCAGAACGGTTGCGCCGAACATGGCGAACACATGCTGGAAACCAAGAAGAGCGTACTTGCCTGCGGAAAGCTTTTTCGTATTGGACATGATGATCTTCCTTTCCTGTCTCTTGATCATAGGGAACGATTAGATATGATATCCGGCTCAGCCGGTTATCTTCCAAGAAAGTACGGGCTCAGGACAGACTGTAGAGTGCGACGTTGTCCTCCCCGTCCACCTCAGTCACCTTGACGCCGACGCGTTCCATATGGGAAGTGGGGATGTTCTTTCCAATAAAATCGGGACGGATCGGCAGCTCGCGGTGGCCCCGGTCAATCAGAACCGCCAGGCGGATCGCAGAAGGTCTGCCCAGGTCAATCACCGCCTCCATGGCAGCCCTTGCCGTGCGTCCAGTGAACAGCACATCGTCCACCAGGACAACTGTCTTCCCGGTAACCTCGCAGGGGATCACGGTGCCGGAGACCCTCGGGGATTCACTGATCTGCGTCAGATCATCCCGGTACATGGAGATGTCGACTTCACCCACAGGAATCCGGATGCCTTCATAGCGCTCAATCAGGGCCGAGAGACGTTCCGCAATCGGAATCCCGCGGCGGCGGACACCGACAAGAATCACCTGATCGAGCGGCTCCAGCTGCTCAATCATTTCATGGGCCATTCTCACCAGAGCCCTGTGCATCGCAGGCCCGTCCAGGATCTGCGCCTTGACCTTTTTTTCCAAGCATTCATCTCCCCAGTACATAAAAAAACGCCTTTCCCGCGCAGGAAAGGCATGGTTATACGAAAAACTGCCATCCTTTCAGCCTCACGGGACTGTTTTAAAGGAACCAGGTTACCGCGGCGAAGAATAGCATATCTTTCCCTTTTTGTAAAGCAGTCATTTTTGGTGTGTGTTTTTCCGCCACAGACATGCATAAGTTTTGCTTTTTGTCAAGGGTTATTTTTCGGTGTTTCCTTATCCCGAGATTAACACATTTTTCCTGAAAAACCATTGGTAAAACCCTTCCGGAATCACGTCTCTTCGGTCTTTCTTTTCTACGCCGGTTCTTGACAGCGCGCGTGAATTGTACTATTCTTGCACTCGAAGTGCAGAAAAAAAACAGTCTGCACCTACAAGGAGTCTTCTTTATGCCACAAATCACGTTTCAGCCCATGATGGAAAGCCGCCCGATTCGCGACATCGCCTACGAAGTGCTCCGCCACGCCATCATTACCGGCGAAATCCCCGCAGGCGAACGAATTGTGGAAACAGAATATGCCTCACGGCTTCACATCAGCCGTACCCCGCTGCGTGAAGCACTCCGGCGTCTTGAACGCGACGGTCTTGTTGAATATGAAATGCGCCGCGGCGTCATGGTGCGCGCTTTTACCCTCGAGGACGTCGAGGAGATCTATACCATCCGCAACGCCATGGAAATGCTGACCCTTCCGGCGATTATCCAGAATGCGACCCAGGAAGACATCGCTTCCCTCCGCCGCAAGCTCGCCGACATGGACAAGCTCATTGCTTCCAACGACGTCGACACCCTTTCTCCCCTGACCCGGGCCTTCCATGCCCAGCTGACCAATCTCTGCCGCCAGAAGCGGATTCTGCGGGTCATCGACAGCCAGGACGAGTACATCACGCGATTCTCCGGCATGGCCATCCGCCAGGTCAGCAATCTTGCCGAATCCCACAAGGAACATTACCGCCTCGTGGAACTGGTGGAAAAGAGGGATCTGGAAGGATTCCGCCAGCTCATGGAACATCATATCGACGACAGCAAGCAGATGTGCCTCAAAGCACTCAAAGAGCAGTTCAAGGAGCAGAATCGCAAATGAGTCCGATCCTCGCCAATTATCACACACATACCTCGCGCTGCCATCACGCTTCCGGAGAGGATGCGGATTATGTGGAAGCAGCGCTGAAAGAAGGCTACCAGGTGCTGGGGTTCTCCGACCACAGCCCGTGGCCTTTTTCTTCGGGATTCATCAGTCATATCCGCATGAGTGCCGAGGCGCTGGACGATTACATTTTCTCCATCCGACGTCTCCAGAAAGTCTATGAAGGCCGTATCCGCATTCATCTCGGACTGGAAGCTGAATACTTTCCGCGTTATCATGACTGGCTTCTGCGGATGCAGGACCGCGGCATTTCCTATTATGTCCTCGGACAGCACTACGCCGACAGCGAGGAAGACACGCCCTATACCGGCAACGAATGCGTTGAGGACAAAGGCGTCCTGCGCTATGCGGAATCGACCGTCAAGGCTGTGAGGACAGGCCTGTTCGCCTACCTTGCACACCCGGACCTCTTTATGCGCCACAGGACCGACGATCAGTTCAATGCCGCCTGCGAACAGGCGACGGATATGATCTGTCAGGCCTGTCTCGAAATGCATCTGCCCATTGAATACAACCTGCTCGGACTCCGCTATCAGGTCGAGGGACACAGCCGCGGCTATCCTTCCTCTCCTTTCTGGGAACGCGCACGCAGCTTCGGGAATGAAGTGATTCTCGGCATGGATGCGCATACCCCCGATCAGCTGATCGGGGCAGAACTCCGTGCCCAGGCCCGCGAGACCCTTCACCATCTTGGTTACACCATCATTGACCGCCTGCCCATGGACAGCCGAATCTAATGGGAGGAATCCACCATGCAGACCACATGGAATCTTACCTATCTTTATACTGGTTTTGACGATCCGGCCTTTCGTACCGATCTGGAAAGCCTGAAGACCTTCCTTGACAGGGCCGGTGCGGACCTGGAGGCTGCGGCAGATGATGCGGCCTACCTCAGGACCTTTGCCTCCCGGAGCGAAGAGCTTTCCCGTCTTATGGAAAAACTCTTCACCTATTGTGAACTGATCCTCAGCGCGGACGCATCCAACGCCGAAGCCGAAAAGTATCTGGATCAGATCATGCTGCTCTCCAATGATGCTTCCCTGCTCCATTCGGCTGTCGAGCGTCGTCTTGGCAGCATGGAGCATCTGGATGACCTGCTGGCCTCCCTGCCTGAGCTTCAGCCCTGCGCTTTCGCCCTGCGGGAGATGGCCGATCATGCCCGGCACTCCATTCCGGAGGCCATTGAACCCTGGATCCTGAAAATGCAACTCTCCGGCGGCGGCGCGTTTTCCATGCTCCGCAACAAGCTGGATGCCACCCATCTGGTGGAGTACCGCGGGGAATCTCTCCCGCTCTCTTCCGTGCGCGGTCTGGCCTATTCCCCGGACGAAAGCGTCCGCAGGGATGCCTATGAGGCCGAGATCGCCAGCTACAGCAAGATGGAAATCCCCATGGCGGCCTGTCTGAATTCCATCAAGATGGAAGCCAGAACCCTGACCGAGCTCAGGGGATACAAGTCGGTCCTGGACATGACACTGGCCGAGTCCCGCATGGACGAACAGACACTGAATGCCATGTGGACAGCCGTACGTGAAGCCCTGCCGGACTTCCGCCGCTATCTTTTGGCCAAAGCACGCCTGCTCGGCCATGAAAACGGTCTGCCTTTCTGGGATTTGTTTGCCCCCGTCGGCCAGAGCCGCACCTACACGCTGGAAGAGGCACACGACCTGCTGCTGCAGGAGATGGGCAAATTCACACCGAAGATGGCTGATTTCATGGACCATGCCTTCCAGGCGGGATGGATCGATGTCTATCCACGTCCCGGCAAGAGCGGCGGCGCATTCTGCGCCGGTGTCCACTGCTTTGACCGCAGCCTGGTGCTGACCAATTTCCAGGGCAGTTTTTCAGATGTTTCCACCCTCGCCCATGAGCTCGGGCACGCCTGGCACAACCGCTGCATGGCCGGCCTTCCCTACCTCATGATTGATGCACCCATGCCTCTGGCAGAAACCGCCTCGATCTTCAATGAAACCATGCTTTCCTACCAGGTACTCTCCGCCTGCTCACCCGAGGAAGAACTGCATCTGCTGGAAAACGGTCTCATGGAAGCCACCCAGACCGTTGTGGATATTTACAGCCGCTTCCTTTTTGAATCCGAAGTCATCGACACACGGGCAGACCATGCCATGTCACCCGATGAACTGAAGGACGCCATGCTCCGTGCCCAGGAAGCCTCCTACGGTGAGGGGCTTGACCCGGCCTACCGTCATCCCTATATGTGGGCCTGCAAGAGCCACTACTATGCTTCCGAGCTCAATTTCTACAATTTCCCCTACGCCTTCGGCCTGCTGTTCGGAAAAGGTGTGTTCGCCCACTATCTCAAGGAGGGCAGTACCTTTGTGGATACCTACTGCCAGCTGCTACGCTCCTGCGGCTCGGCACCGGTGGCAGAAGTGGCTGCCAGTGTGGGCATCGATGTACGCTCTGCAGATTTCTGGCGCGAAAGCCTTGCCATGATCCGCAGGGATATCGACCGGTTCTGCACGCTGGCTGAAGCTGCAAAATAAATCCAAAGCCGAGTCAGAGCAGGGCCCGTAAAACCCGTTTGTTTCGGTCCTTTCCGGTTTTTCCTGACATACAAAAAGCGGATCTTCTCCCGATCCGCTTTTTGTATAGTATGAAAGGAAAGAGCCCGGCGTCATAAGCCAGGCTCTTTTCCATGGGACGTATCCCTGTCCCTCTGGGTTGGATTCTGTTCTCAGCCGATCATCCACAGCACCAGGGAAAGCAGGACAAACACAGCTGCGGAAATCTTGGTTCCGAGTTCGAGCTTGCTCTCAACGGCGGCTGCCTTGGTCTTGGACATATTTGCAGTCACTTCGCCTGCAATCGTTCCGAGGCCCTGGGCCTTGCTGGACTGCAGAAGAACAGTAACGATCATAAACAGAGCTGAAAGAATCACAAGAATGGAAAGGACAATTGTCATAGTCGTACAACCCCCAAAAAAGATGTCCGTGAAATAGTATCACAGACCGTCACAAAACGCAAGCGTTTTGTCACTGCGGCTGCTTGCCGATATAAGCGAGGATACCGCCGTCTACGTACAGAATGTGACCGTTCACAAAGTTGGAAGCATCGCTGGCCAGGAACACAGCAGGCCCGCCCAGGTCTTCCGCTTCGCCCCACCGTCCGGCCGGAGTCTTGGCACGGATGAAGGAATCGAACGGATGCATGGAACCATCGGGCTGCTTCTCACGCAGAGGTGCAGTCTGGGGTGTGGCAATATAGCCCGGTCCGATGCCGTTGCACTGGATGTTGTATTCGCCGTATTCAGAGCAGATGTTGCGGGTCAGCATCTTCAGGCCGCCCTTGGCTGCTGCATAGGCCGAAACGGTCTCACGGCCGAGTTCGCTCATCATGGAGCAGATGTTGATGATTTTGCCATGGCCCTTTTTGATCATGGAAGGAATGACCGCCTTGGAGACGATGAAGGGAGCGTTCAGGTCGACATCGATCACCTGACGGAACTGGTCCGCTGTCATTTCGCACATCGGAATGCGCTTGATGATGCCCGCATTGTTGACGAGAATGTCGATCACACCGACTTCTTCTTCAATCTTGGCCACCATGGCCTGAACCTGATCTTCCTTGGTCACGTCACACACATAGCCATACGCTTTGATGTTCTTCTCAGCATAGGCTTTGATGCCAAGATCCACTTTTTCCTGGTTGATGTCGTTGAACACGATGGTTGCACCGGCAGCATGCATGGCGCTGGCAATGGCGAAGCCGATACCATAGCTGGCACCGGTGATCAGGGCTACTTTGCCTTCAAGGGAAAAAGGATTATTCATGTTTTTTCCTCCGTTCAAAGATTCAGCTGATGTTTACAGCAGGTCCTGCATGGCAATTCCGTCCATATCATCGAAATCCTGGTTCTCACCGCACATACCCCAGATGAAGGTATAGGCACGGGTTCCGACGCCGGAATGAATCGACCAGGAAGGAGAAATCACGGCCTGTTCGTTGCGCATGATGATGTGGCGGGTTTCCTGACCCTCACCCATCATATGCACCACAAAGGCATCCTCCGGCATATCAAAGTACAGGTAGACTTCCATGCGGCGGTCATGTGTATGACATGGCATGGTATTCCAGACGCTGCCGGGATTGAGGGTGGTCATGCCCATGACCAGCTGGCAGGACTTCACCTGACCGGGAAGAATATACTTGCGGATTGTGCGGGAATTGGCATCCTCCTGGGAGCCAAGTTCCGCATGCACACAGTCTTCCGGACGGATATATACCGTAGGATACGCTGTATGGGCCGGGCAGGAATTGAAATAGAAATGGGCCGGATGAGCCGGATCCTTGGAGGCCAGGGCGATTTCCCTGCTTCCTCTGCCCACATACAGGCCGTCGCGTGTTCTCAGTTCATACACAGTGCCGTCCACCGTCACCGTTCCTGCTCCACCGATATTGATAATGCCCAGTTCACGGCGCTCAAGAAAATACTCCGCACGGAGTTCTTCTCCGGCATCCAGCGTCAGCACCTTATCCACCGGCACGGCGCCGCCTGTGATGATTCTGTCGATATGGCTGTACACCATTTTCACGATATCTTTCTGAAACAGATCATCAATCAGAAACTCATTCCGAAGTCTTGCCGTGTCATAGGTCTTGACGTCGCGCGGTGAGCAGGCTGTCCGCAGTTCCATAACCATTCCTCCTATCCAGATCAGTTGAACCGCTACAAGTTCATGCATACACATTTTATTTTAACGCATCTGGTACGGTTTGAAAAGTGCCAATTTTGCCATGTCATTCAATGGCCAGGAAAGCCTTCAGCTTGTTCCGGTTGCCGCGGAGATTCGGAACAATCACGGACATCCCGTTGATGACCTCCGAATGATACCCCCCTGCCGAAGGGATGGTCAGGGTGGAGATTTCCGCGTTCTGGCACCGGATCGCCATAGGAATCAGACGCAGCACATCCCCGGCGGAAAGGTCGGTGGTCACTGCATCCAGATTATCAGCCACAAGCTGGGTAATTTCGGCAAATGACATGCCCATGACCTTGTGGAAGGCTGCCTCAATGACTTTTCTCTGCCGTTCCGTACGCGCAAAGTCATTGTCGATTTTCCGGATTCTTGCATAGCACAGGGCCTGCTTTCCGGTCAGATGCGTTCCCTCGCCCCAGGTCCACAGCAGCTGGTCTTCCTCCTTATCCCCTGTATATGTATTGTAGAAACGGAGGATACTGTTGACCTGGCGCTGTTCCGCTTCCGAGACATCCACCTCTATGCCGCCCAGTGCATCAATCAGACGGATGAGTCTTGCGAAATTCACTTCCATATAGGCATCCGCTTCAACGCCGAACTGACTGCGCAGGGTCTTCCTGAGCAGTCGGTCTCCGCCCCAGATGTAGGCCGCATTGAGCCGGTTGCTGGAACGTCCGGGAATCTGCACATACATGTCCCGCAGGAAGGAGACCATCTTGATGGTCTTCCGGTCTGCATTGATCTGCACCAGAATCGTGGTGTCCGCCCGCCCGCGCACACTGTCCTCATAGGAATCCGATCCGACCAGCAGCAGGGTATATACATCCGTATCCGCAATGGTCGAACCCTCGGGAATGACCAGAAAATCCGTTTCATCCTGCTCCGCCAGCACCTTGAGAAGCTCCTCCTCGGTCATGGGCTGCAGTTCTTCCTCACTGGCCCCGGAAAACGCATCACTCAGGTCCAGGTCGGAAAACCAGTCATCATCCAGGTCCAGAAGATTCTCTTCCGGTGCTGCCGTCACTTCTTCCTCTTCTTCCATTTCCCAGAGGACGTCATCCTCGGCACGGACTGTGCCGGATAACAGAATCACCAGAAGCATCAGCATCCATGCAATCCACTTTTTCAAACTTCTTCTTCCTTTCCATACAGAAACAGCGCTTCTTTCAGAAGGCTTTCCCGCTCATTGGGAACACGCTCGTCGAGCACCTCTTCCAGAAGTACATCCAGGATCTTCCCGATCCGCTTTCCGGCTGGAATGCCCACACCAAGAAGGTCCTTTCCGTTGACTGCCAGGTCCTTCAGGGTAACACAGGGATGTTCGTCCATCAGTTCCCTGAGGCGGTTGGTTCTCTCAAGATGGGCCCTTTCCACTTCCTCCCGGTTGAAAGTACCCTTTCCCAGTGCATCGGCCCGCTGGACTTCCATCAGCTGCAGGAACGCTTCCCCTCCGATTTTCCCAAGACGCCGCTTCATTTCCTTCCGGTTCCGTTCCATGGGAAGATCATGATCCCGGACCAGCAGAAGCACGCGGTCTCGGGTTTTGTGGTCCACATGCAGACGGTCCATGGCAGACAGCGCCAGCCGGACGGAATAATCGGCATGGCCATAGGCATGTCCGACGCCTTTTTCATCCAGGGTGAAAGCCTGCGGCTTGCCTGCATCATGAAACAACATGGTCAGACGCAGGACCGTATCCGGAGGCACCTGCGCCGTGGATTTTGCCAGATGCTCATAGACCGAAAAATGGTGCCAGGGGTTGTGCTGCTGAAAACCCATGCAGGGTTTCAGTTCCGGAAGAATATGGCAGATGACTTCCGGATAGCCCATGAGAATACGCTCAACGCCCCGTCCGCACAGCAGTTTCTGCATTTCCTGCCAAATCCGCTCTTCGGCCACATGGGACAGGGTTTCATAAAGAAGACGGATGGCACGATCCGTTTCTTCCTCAATGGAAAAATCATACACCGAGGCAAACCGCAGGGCACGCAGAATCCGCAGGGCGTCTTCATCAAAACGCTGGGAGGCTTGGCCGACGCACCGGATGAGCCCCCTCCGGAGGTCCTCCTGTCCGCCGAAATAGTCCTGGACTCCCTCCTTTGGATGATAGGCCATGGCATTGACGGTAAAATCACGTCTTGCCAGGTCTTCCCGGAGTGCATGGACAAAACGGACACTGTCCGGATGACGGTGGTCCGAATAACTGCCATCTGCCCGGTACGTTGTCACCTCATAGGGCACATGGTCCATCACCAGCGTCACGGTTCCATGCTGAAGGCCGGTTTCCACAATCCTGCAGGCGGACATGCCTTCAAAAACACGTTCACATTCCACGGGGGAAGCCGATGTGCAGATGTCCCAATCCTTAGGGGTACGTCCAATCAGAATGTCCCGTACACAGCCGCCCACCACGTAGGCTTCATACCCGGCACAGTTGAGTCTTTCAATAATCTGCTCTGCTGCCTCCGGCATCAAAAAGCGTTCTCCGCGCATTTCATCACCTTCAGTTTCCTATTGTATCATGAATTCGCATTCTCTCAATGGACCCTGCACGCTCCAGGAAATATTCTTTTCTTGTTGTTTGTGCATGGTGTAGAACTTTTATTGCTTTTTATGGGATTTCTGCACAATTTTGACCGGATTTGTTCTTTTCGGTCTCAAAAGAATGCCGGAATGCGCGTTTTTGAGTCGGAGAAAAGACTTTTGCATCGGCTGAAACTTCGATTTTTCTGCTTTACAAAACCGGTTGGCCATGGTAGTATATCTTGGTTACCATGCCGCGTGACCGGTAGGCGGCTGATTGCGCTTCTCCTGCGCGTGTTCCAATCGGTCATACGAGCTGTATGGTAAGCATCGGGATGCATGATCCTTCCAACTGTCATTCATTCGGATGCGCCGCGCACCTGCTTTCACCAGGGGACGGCAGACAGACAGTCCGTTTCCTTCCCGGGGAGGGTTGCCCCGGCAACGAAAGAGACTGTTTCCTTCCCAGGATAGTCATGGGGACTATCCAGTAGTATTTGGAGGTGTTTTACACACATGGCACGCATTGCGGGCGTTGACCTGCCCAGAGAAAAGCGCGTGGA
>ONVN01000034.1 GCA_900321295.1 uncultured Eubacteriales bacterium | reverse complement strand
CTGTAGGTGCTTTAAATTCATATAAGCCGTCTATCGAGTGGAACGTTGAAACGCTAAGAATAAGTACCATGGATGGAATTCTAGCCTATAAATTCCAGTGAGCATGGAAAACGGATATTATAGTGATTCAAATATGATTCATTCCATTGGCCGGAAACCACATACCTAACCTGCAGTCATTTTACATGTTATCATCGGGTGAAAAAATGCAAAATGCTAGGCAGTGAACCCATAGATACATATGTCTGCAAGTATGCGTACGTATTGTCAGCGGTTTCTGTCTGATGGGTACAGGGAATGGCACTTTTCATCCGAACAATACTTTTCGCTTTACCAGAATGTGATGAATGCTGATTCGTATGGGCTGAGAGATTGCTAAACACAAATTAAAGAGGAATAATAGGGGTTGATATTCATGTCAGAGAATAATACTCAGAATGAACAAATACATCGCAGAGTAAGACGAATGGAACGATTTCATTCTACAGAACCACCGAGCGACAGCAAAATAGAAGAGATTGCCACAAATGAGGCCTCACATGAAACAACCGTTCGAAAAACAATACATCCTGATGCACAACCTCAAATGGATGGCATAGAATTTGTGAAAGAAAGTGCTCCCGTTGACTCAAAAAGCAAGAACATGAAAAAACGAATTCCATGGTTCCTTTTGGCTCTTGTAGTGCTCATAGGGATTGGAATCGCTGTAATCAATAGAACAAATAAACAAACAGTCGATCACGTCTATACAGATCAGGAAAATACGCAGGAAATGAACGCAGGTGAAAAAGCTGAGAAGGATTCAGAAAAGGCAGGAGAAGAAAAAAAAGAAACCGTTGAGAAAAAAGAAGCAGTATCTTCAAATGCATCAGAACTGGATTCGGTGAGAAAGCCTATCCCTGAGGAGATGCGAGGGAAATGGGTCGCAGTATGGCTGGCTGACCAAGATGGGAATAACGTAATTGATCTGTTTCCGGAAGTACATTGTTATGCAGAATTTACAGATAACCAGTTTATAGCGACGATGGAATCGAATGAAATAAATGACAAAACAATAGAAATGGCATATCTTTATGATGATCTGATCGTCATGCCGGAAAGTACAACTATACATACTTATGCTTTTAATGATGATAAGACTGCAGTTGCATTTATGGATAATAAAGGGCTTGGAATGGTTTTCAAACGTGAGGGAATAGAGGTGGGCACTTACCCTGAATGTCCTGACATGCCTAATCATATCCCCAAGGAAGTGCTAGGAGATGGTTGGGGCAAGCCCAAGTATGCCCCCGAAGAATTGATGGGAGACTGGGTTGCGGTTCAGTCAGAAGACGAAGGATTACAGAACAGTATCGTTCAAGCATATCAAATGGGATATGACTACAGTATCATGTACTCGTTTTCAGAGACAGGTGTCCGATTGTCACAGCTTGGTTCAGCGGAGGATTGGGTATATTGTTCATGGGGGACGATGATCCGTCCCTATGGAGATTGTTTTGATTATTTCCAGGATTATGAAGCAGAATATGCTCCTGATGTTGTACATGTTTACAGCAGGATTCCTTTCAAATCATTCGATATAAAATATACCCTTCAGAGTGATGGCAGCCTTATGATTGAACAAGATGGACTTCGGGTAGTATTTGCGAGGATGTCACCAAATGTAGCAAAGCAGGTTGCTTTAGAACCTAAAATGCCAGCAGGTCGATATGATTATACCGAAACAGATCATGGAATCAGACTGGATTCTTATGAAGGAAAAGAAACAACGATCACGATTCCGAGCACAATTGATGGAAAACCGGTAACAGAAATCGGGAATATTTTCGCAAAAACAGAGCAAACAATTGAGTGCCTTATCATTCCAGCTTCTGTGAATGTGATCAACAGACAAACGATAAGACATTTGGAACGAATCGAACTGGATTCAGGAAATACTGCTTTTCAGCTAAAGGATGGAGTGCTCTTTTCATCGGATGGAACAAAGCTGATTCTATATCCTAATGCGGATTCGCGGACAACCTACATCATTCCTGAGGGAACAATGGAGATCAAAGAATCTGCATTCTTAAATGCAGCGCAGCTCACGAAGATTCAGCTCCCCAAGAGCTTGAAGCTGATTGATTCCGGAGCATTTCGAAACTGTAAGGGCCTCATGGAAATCACGATTCCTGACAATGTCGAAACTATAGGGGATTCTGCATTCAAGCAATGTCACGCACTTCGGGAGATAAGCATTCCTTGGCATGTCATTGAAATAGGCAGGGATATTTTTGAGGAATGCGAATTACTGGAAGCAATTCATACCAGTTCAGGAAGTTTTGCAGCATTCTATTTGAACAAGCAAAAAATGCCAGTAAAAATGGATTTGGAAACAATTCCGGTTCAGTTTCCGTATTATTCGATAATGGGCACTTGGAGGGACACCAGAAAAGGCGGGGGAACAATTGAACTGACTGCGACTACTTATAAAGCGGGGGAATCAGCCCCAATACCTGTAATGTATACCAATACAGAAATTTGTTTCCTGAATGAAGATGGTATTTGTGTAAGAAAAAGTCGATGGTCATTGGATAAAGATGATACCCTGATGATCAGTGGAGGAGATGAGACTGAATCATTTCATGCCTTTTACGAGCGAGTTAAGGGGTATCGTGTTCCGGATGAAGCGAATATGCCTCTGCTAACAGCGGCACCTGCAACTGAGAAACCAGTGCCGAGTCCTACGCCGGTATCAAGCTCAACACAGAGACCTACAGAGAAACCACAGTACAGCTTGCACTTTGGCGGGTATTTGCCTGAAGATCATCTTCTATCCAAACAAGATACAGATGTTAGAATTCACTTTTCTCTGGATTTGTACTCAAATGGAACGGCCTCATCTCATGAAACTTGGCGGGACTATGATCCGGAATATGAAGGAAAATGGTGGGTCGAGAATGGGAATGTCATGCTTGATCTTGAAGGTTCAATTGGAAACTGCATTACTTTCTATAATGGGAAAGTATATATTGACTTCGTTGACGTGCGTTTAAATCAACCGCAAGACAAAGAAGCTTTGAACTTTTTTGAGGCCTCTGGGTTAGGTGTTCCTGCTGGGTTGGAATAATTCGTGTGCATAATGATATAACCTGGAGAAACGTGCTATTTGGAAGGTGTCGGTCTTAGCTGTTCCATGCATTATCTGCTTCTTTCTGCTCAGATATAGTGTTGGTGGAGAGAGGTCACCATTAGAATCATGGACTACATTCACAGTGCACTCTACAGAGGCTAGGCGATGTTAGGACAGCAGCATTCGTCTATATGTTGCGCAATAGCATCGTGAAGCTTGCCGGCACTACGGCGCATTCTCACATATTCCTCAAGCTTTGAAAAACATGGTGGATAATTGATTTGCATGGCAATATGAATCTGCCACTTT
>ONVN01000198.1 GCA_900321295.1 uncultured Eubacteriales bacterium | reverse complement strand
TGTCCCGAGGACGTCATGCACATCATTGAGGTGGAGCATCCGGTCGGCGTGGTGGTGGCCTTTGGCGGCCAGACAGCCATCAAGCTGACCCAGTATCTGGACCAGCATGGTATCCGGATCCTCGGCACCTCCGCGGACTCCATTGATATGGCTGAGGACAGAAGCCGTTTCGATGCGCTGCTCGAACAGTTCGGCATCCGCCGTCCCAAGGGGATGGGCGTCAACTCCACCGATGAAGCGGTCCAGGCAGCCGAAACCCTCGGCTATCCCGTGCTGCTCAGGCCTTCCTATGTCATCGGCGGTCAGAACATGACCATTGTCCGGAACCGCAGGCAGACCATTGACTATATGGAACGGATCATGGCAGGCGGTATCGACAACCCGGTTCTGGTGGACAAGTATATGCCGGGCATCGAGCTGGAAGTCGACGTCATCTCGGACGGCACGGATGTCCTTATCCCCGGCATCATGGAACACATTGAACGGGCAGGCGTCCACTCCGGCGACTCCATTGCCGTCTATCCGCCCTGGAATTTGACGGACCGCTTCCTGGAGAAAATCTGCGACTGTTCCGAAAAACTCGCGCTGGCCCTTGGAACCAAAGGCCTGGTCAATATCCAGTACCTGATCTATGACAATGAACTCTATGTCATTGAAGTCAATCCGCGCGCTTCACGTACGGTTCCGTACATCTCCAAAGTCACCGGCGTTCCCATGGTGGATCTCGCCTCCCACGTCATGCTGGGCGAGCCGCTTGCATCCCTCGGGTATGGCACAGGGCTCCACCGCACGCCGCCGTATGTGGCCGTGAAGGTCCCGGTGTTCTCCTTTGAAAAGCTCAGCGATGCCAACTCCATCCTCGGACCGGAAATGAAATCCACGGGCGAAGTGCTCGGCATCGGGAAAACCATGGCAGAAGCCCTGTTCAAGGGACTCAGTGCCGCAGGCTTCTCCGTTCCTTCCCGTCACGCGCCGAATACCTGCGGTGTCCTCATTTCCGTTGAGGAAAACGATTATCAGGAAATCATTTCCCTCGCCAAGCGTTTCTATGACCTTGGCCTTAGCCTGTATGCCACCAGCGGTACGGCAGACGCCATTTCTTCCCTCGGAATCCCTGTCACCTCCGTGCCCAATGCCACGGAAAGCCCCGTTCTCATGGAGCTCATGGAAAGCGGAAAGCTGAGTTACATCATCTATACCGGCGCGGTGAAAGATACCACCGTGGGTGACTATACCCTTCTGCACCGCCGCGCCATGCAGCTGGGCATCCCCTGCCTCACGAGTCCGGATACAGCCAGCGCACTGGCCCAGATCATTGAAAGCCGCTTCACCCTGCGGAATACGGAACTTGTGGACATCAATGCCATGCGTCCGTGGAAGATGCGCATCTCCTTTGCCAAAATGCATTCCTGCGGCAATGACTATATCTTCCTTGAGAACTTTGACGGCGCCATCACCTGCCCCGAATCGCTGTGCGTGGATCTGTGCACGCCTCATTTCGGGATCGGCGGAGATGGTGTTGTCCTCATGGAGAAGTCCCGCATTGCGGACGCCCGTATGCGCACCTTCAACCGTGACGGCAGCGAGGGCCTGATGGCCGGCAACAATATCCGCTGCGTCGCAAAATATCTCTTTGACAAGGGATATGTCCATTCCGAGTCCATGACCATTGAAACAGCCAGCGGTGTGCATCTCCTGCAGCTGCATCTGCGGGACGGCAAAGTCAGCTCGGTCACCGTCAACATGGGCAGAGCACACCTGCGCTCCGCGGAAATCCCTGTTCTGTCGGAAAAAGAGACCATGATCTCGGAGAAGATCAACGTTGCCGGAACGGAATACGCCGTGACCTGCGTCAATGTGGGCAATCCTCACTGCGTCGTTTTCCATGATGCCATCGATGCACTGAATCTTGCGGACATCGGCCCGCAGTTTGAGTATGCTCCCCTCTTCCCGGAACGGGTCAACACCGAGTTTGTCCGTCTGGTCAATCCCACCACCCTGCGCATGCGCACCTGGGAACGCGGCAGCGGCGAAACCCTGGCCTGCGGGACCGGAGCCTGTGCCGCCGTTGTTGCGGCTGTTGAAAACGGCCTGTGCGAAAAGGGCCGGGATATCACGGTCAAGCTTCTGGGCGGCGATCTCATCGTCAACTACACCGATGAGCGCATTCTTCTCAGCGGAAGCGCTGTTCTGGTCTATGAAGGCAACTTTGAATACTGATCTGCAGTCGCACTTTGGCCGGCCCGGGTTCCGGGCCGGCTTTTTTCTGCTCTGCGATGTGCAGACTTGTCTCTTTCCATGAACAAGCTTGCTCCAGGGCCTCTTCCCAGCTATAATGAACAGGAAAAGGAAGGTGATGCATCAATGACCCAGATCCGATGCGTTGTTGAGCGCATCACGTATCAGTCTGCAGAAACCGGCTACACCGTGCTGAAGGCTGCCGTCAAGGGGTATCATGAGCTGGTCCCTGTTGTCGGCAATCTGCTGGATGTCAGCGTCGGCTCTGTCCTGCTCGTCGAAGGTGACTGGAAAGTTGATGCCAAGTATGGCCGGCAGTTTATCGCGTCCAGATGGGAGGAAACCCTTCCCGCCACCGTCTACGGAATTGAGAAATATCTCGGTTCAGGGCTGATCAAAGGTGTCGGCCCCGTGTATGCCAAGAAGATTGTTGCTGTCTTCGGCGCTGACACACTCAACGTGATCGAGGATGAGCCCGAGCGTCTGAACGAAGTACCGGGCATCGGTGAACGTCGGGTATCCAAAATCATTGCATCCTGGGAAAAGCAGAAAGAAATCAAAAACATCATGCTGTTCCTGCAGGGCCATGATGTTTCAACCGCCTTCGCCGCCCGGATCTATCAAGCCTACGGCGCCGACTCCATCAAGACCGTCAGGGAAAACCCGTACCGCCTGGCTGACGATATCTGGGGCATCGGATTCCGGACGGCAGACACAATCGCTGCCAAGCTTGGGCATGCAAAAGACAGTTTCGTCCGCATCCGTGCCGGCATCCTGTACACCCTTTCACAGCTTGCAGACAATCAGGGGCACGTTTATCTGGATCAGGATACCCTGATTCAGGAGGCTGCCAAAATCCTTTCTTCCGAGGACAGTCCCCTCGATCCCGCGCTGGTAACCATGTCTCTGGACCATATGGTCCTGCAGAGGGATGTCATCACCGAGGTTCTTGACACCGATCTTCTGCCCGATGAGAAACCGCACAAGGCCATTTATCTGCCGCCTTTCTACTATGCCGAAATCGGTGTCGCCGGAAGTCTGCGCAGAATTCTGCGTACCCCCTCCCAGATGCTCCTCAGCGCGGATATTCCTGCCCTCGAAAAAAGAAACCATATCGAATATGACGAAATCCAGAGGGAGGCCATCACATCCGCTCTCACCAATAAAGTCATGGTCCTGACCGGAGGTCCGGGGACCGGAAAGAGCACCACCACCCTGGGCATTATCCAGGCGCTCAAAGCTTCGGGGCTCCGAATCGCCCTGGCTGCCCCCACCGGCCGTGCCGCCAAGCGGATGACGGAAGTCACCGGCATGGAGGCCAAGACCATTCACCGTCTCCTGGAATACTCCCCCTCCGACGGCTATAAGCACAATGACCAAAATCCGCTTACCATGGACGTCCTGATTGTCGATGAATGCTCCATGATTGACCTGGTGCTTATGAACAGTCTGCTCAAGGCCGTTCCTGACACGGCAAGGCTGATTCTCATCGGGGATACGGATCAGCTGCCTTCCGTCGGTGCCGGCAATGTCCTCAAGGACATCATTGACAGCGGCACTGTTCCGGTCACCCGCCTGACCCGGATTTTCCGCCAGGCACAAACCAGCCGCATCATTATGAATGCCCACCGCATCAACCAGGGGGATTTCCCGGACATCTGCAACAAGGCCGGGAGTGATTTCTTCATGATTGAAAAGGAGACGCCGGAAACTGCCGCCCCGGCCATTGTTGACCTGGTCAGCCGGCGTCTTCCCGGATACTTCCATGTGTCTCCGGACAGCATACAGGTCCTGACCCCCATGCAGCGCGGAGAAGCCGGTGCTGCGAACCTGAACCTGCTGCTTCAGGAAAAGCTGAATGCATCCAATGCTGACCGTGCGCTGCGCCGTCTCGGGGCTTCCTACCGTCTGGGTGACCGGGTGATGCAGATCCGGAACAACTATGACAAAGACATATATAACGGAGATATTGGAACTGTCTCATCCGTCAGCATAGAAGACAGAACCCTCACGGTTGTCTATGACGGAAGACCTGTCAGTTATGACATCACCGAACTGGATGAAGTCGTCCTTGCCTATGCCACCACCATTCATAAAGCCCAGGGGGCAGAATATCCGGTAGTGGTCATTCCGGTGCTCAACAGCCATTTCGTCATGCTCCAGAGAAACCTGATCTACACCGGCATAACCCGAGCCAGGCGCGCCGTTGTCCTGGTCGGAAGCCGCAGCGCACTGGGCTACGCCATCCGGAACAACAAGGTCAGCAGCAGAAACAGCATGCTGGCAAAAAGGATTGCCTCTCCCTCCGCACGCTGAGAAATGAGCCATGACCGGGCAGCACAGCCCGGTCATGGCTCGTTTTATTCTTTTTCTTTCTTTTCAGCTTTGCTTTGTTCCAGGGAAGCTTTTTCGCGGCGGAGTTCCTCCACCAGCGCTGCAACCGTCCACTGCCGGTTGCTCCTGGTGACAATCGCCTTGAACCCCCTGAAGGCAGGCGTGCACTGTTTCAGGTCATCCAGAAACCCATTGAACTGCTGCTCATTGAAATGGTCCATCAGCAGGAGAGGTTCCTCAAATGTGCCGGCACTGCCCTTCGCAGGAAAACCTGCTGTCAGCTCGCGGATCGGCATCCCGGCCTTTTCCAGCCCCGGTTCAAGCATCCGAATCCGGTATCGTTTCGCCAGCGCACAGACATAACCGCGGACATCGCCTGACAGATTGAAGCAGTAGATTTCTGCCATATTGAAGGTCACCTCTTCCGTTTTCCCCGACCCGGCTGTCTCTGGGTCTTTTCTTCCGGTTGGTCAGATTGTACCATATTTTTCTTTTTTCCACAGCTTTTCAGACCTTTTCCTTTCCTGTCTTCTTTCATGCAGGATCCTGGCGGGACAAAACAGGAATCGATTCAACCACCGGTTCAGTGACATTCGCCGTGAGCCGGGATAAGATAAATGCGGCATCCGGAAAAAGCAGGATGCATCCTGGGGAAGAAAGGATGGAAAAGACGGAATGGACAAAGCAGAACGTCAGGAGCGCCTGCGGATCCTGCAGGAAGAGGAAAAGGAACTGAAGGACATGGCCGAAGATATTCCGGCACAATATGAAGAGAC
>ONVN01000118.1 GCA_900321295.1 uncultured Eubacteriales bacterium | reverse complement strand
GCACACATCTCGTTTGTGAATCAGCACGGGGATCTGCTCCTGGAAGAAACGGACGGGGAAAATGCCCTTGTGCTCAATGCAAGGAAGTTTGAGCCGATCCTGGGCGGAGACTATGCCCTGACGGCAACCTTCAAAGGCGCTGACGGTGAGCACATCTATGGCATGGGCCAGTATCAGGAGGAATACCTGGACTGGAAAGGATGCACCCTGGAACTCGCCCACCGCAATTCCCAGGCCAGCGTTCCCATGTACATTTCCAGCCGCGGCTATGGTTTCCTCTGGCACAATCCGGCCATTGGCTCCGTATCCTTCGGTGTCAACCGCACCACCTGGCATGCCGATACCACCAAGCAGCTTGATTACTGGGTCACAGCCGGCGACAAACCGGCGGACATCAGCAGGAACTATGCGCGTGCCACCGGTTTCCCGCCCATGATGCCCGAATACGGCCTGGGTTTCTGGCAGTGCAAGCTGCGCTACTGGAATCAGGAGCAGCTGCTGCAGGTCGCCCGGGAATACAAGAAACGCGGGCTGCCCATCGACGTCATCGTATGTGACTTTTTCCACTGGCCGCACATGGGCGACTACCGCTTTGACCCCGAGTTCTTCCCGGACCCCGCCGCCATGGTGAAGGAACTGAAGGAAATGGGCATTGAACTCATGGTCTCTGTCTGGCCGCAGGTGGCCCTGACCTCCGAAAACTATCCCGAAATGCTCCAGCAGGGACTCCTGGTCCGCGCTGAATACGGCGAGCAGGTCGGCATGCGTTTTGTTGAGGACAGTATGTTCTTTGATGCCACGAACCCCCGCGCCAGGAAGTATGTCTGGAAAAAGATCAAGAAAAACTATTATGACTACGGCATCCGCGTGTTCTGGCTGGATGAAGCCGAACCGGAATACGGCACCTATGATTTCAAGGCCTACCGCTATCATATCGGTCCCAATCAGCAGGTCGGCAATGTCTGGCCGCAGTACTATGCCCGCCTGTTCTATGAGGGCATGAGGGAAGCCGGCCAGGAAAACCCGGTCAATCTTCTTCGCTGCGCCTGGGCCGGAAGCCAGCGTTACGGTGCTCTGGTCTGGAGCGGTGACATCATGAGTGACTGGAGCTATTTCCGCCGCCAGATCTGCGCAGGCATCAGCATGGGCTGCGCAGGCATTCCCTGGTGGACCACGGATATCGGCGGATTCCATGCCGGCAATCCGCAAAAGCCTGAATTCCGTGAACTGCTTATCCGCTGGTTCCAGTGGGGCTGCTACTGCCCGGTCATGCGTCTGCACGGCGACCGTCAGCCGTCTGAGGCGGTGTACCGGAAGGACGGAACCCGCGTCCTGAATTCCGGCAGCGATAATGAAGTCTGGAGTTTCGGCGAGGAAGCCTACCCGATCCTGGTCAAATACCTGAACCGCCGTGAAGCCCTCCGGGACTATGTGCGCGGCCTGATGAAAGAAGCCCATGAAAACGGAACGCCTCTGCTCCGCGGCATGTTCTATGCCTTCCCCGGGGATGAAAACTGCGCCGTTCTGCAGGACCAGTATATGTTCGGAGACCGGTTCCTCGTTGCGCCGGTCATGGCCCCCGGTGTCCGGGAGCGCAGCGTATATCTGCCTGCCGGCACATGGAAGGACGTCGAAACCGGAATCACCTATGCCGGCTGCCAGACCGTCACCGTACCCGCACCCCTGGATGTCATTCCCGTTCTTGAAAAAATCGGGTGATGGTGTACCCGATTGCATCATGCCATCAGAAAAACGGCAGGAAGATCAGCGTCTTCCTGCCGTTTTTCTGTTTCCTGTGTTTCAGATGCCGGGGTCAAAGGATGGCATCAGCTTCAGTTTGAACTGGTTGAGCACATGCAGCCGGTCAATTCTTTCCTTCTTGGGCCCTTCTTCCATCTCACCGGTCCGGATGTAGCGGTCCAGTTCGGCATAAGTGAAGCCCAGGTTTTCCTCGTCCGTCTTTCCGCACAGCCCGTCAATCGGCGTCTTGTCCACCAGCACATCCGGAAGACCGAGGACACGTCCGATTTCCTTCATTTCGGTCACGGTCAGATGACTGCAGGGACTGAAGTCGCCCGCAGCATCCCCGTAGCGCGTGGAATATCCCACCCAGTCCTCCGAAAGATTGCAGGTGTTTGCCACACGTCCATTATGGCTCTGGGCCACCGCATACAGGGTGGTCATGCGGATTCTCGGAGGAATATTGGTCCGGGTCTGGCTGGAAATCTCAAAGGGCAGATGCTGCATGACGCCATTGACCGCGTCTTCCACATTGATTTCATAGTGCCGGATGCCCAGATGGTGTACCAGGAGATACGCCATATCGATGTCATGCTGCTGTCCGCAGGGCATCAGGACACCGATCACGCGTTCCCGGCCCAGGGCTTCCACACACAGCGCGGCGACAATGGAACTGTCCTTGCCGCCTGAAATACCGACAATCGCGTTGCACCCTTTGCCGTTTTCCTCGAAAAAGTCGCGGATCCACCGAACCACTGCATCCTTCGTTTTTTTTGCATCAAACATACGATTTCCACCTTTCCTTTTTTCACCGTCACGTCCGGGTCATGCAAGCGTTTCAAAATACGCCTGGACATCGGTCAGGGAGGGAAGCACCTTTTCGCACAGCGCACGGATTTCCTCCGTCGGCTCCACCATGTCGGGTACCATAAGGGCTCTGAGTCCCCCGCTGCTGGCGGACCGGATGCCGTTGAAACTGTCCTCGATGGCGAATGCATCGCCGGGCTCAACATCCAGAAGCCGGCATGCCGTCAGAAAGATTTCCGGGTCGGGCTTGCTTTTTGTCACCATGTTTCCACAGACAATCTGATCGAAGAAATCATACAGGCCTGCATCCCGCAGTTCTGCGGTCACCGTGCTTTCCTTTGTTGAACTGGCCAGTCCCACCCGAATGCCCTTTTCCTTCAGGAATCCAAGCAGTTCACGGACCCCCGGTTTCAGGGGAAGCTTCCCGCCGTCATACCGCGCATGGAAAAGGGCAGAAGCCTCCTTCATGAACGCCTCAACCGGAAAATCCTCCCCCTTCATGCTGTGCATGATCTTCCGGCAGGTTTCCGTATTGACCCCGAGACACGCCCTGAGGGCCGGTTCCATATCCCCGAGATTGTGCTGGCGTGCAAGATCTTTCCAGACGTCAAAAATGCACCGCTCCGAGTCAAAGATAACCCCATCCATGTCAAAGACAACCGCTTTTATCAACAATGATCGTTCCTTCCTGTATTCAGGGGTATGCCCGCATCAGTATCTCCGGGCAATTTCTTCCAGGACATGCCCGACGCTCTTTTCCACAGTCCCTTCATGGAAAGGATTGAGCAGGGCACCCTCTTTCAGCAGTTCAAAGTATCCCTTCTGTCCGCCGGCACGGCACAGACGCAGATAGTCTTCCCATGCCTGCTTCCGGTCTTCCTTCATGCGTCCGTAGTACTGGAACGCACACATCTGGGCCAGGGCGTAGTCAATATAGTAGAACGGATACAGGAAGATATGCTGCTTCTGCATCCAGAAACCGCCTTCCTCCAGGAAAGCTTCTCCGTCATAGTCACGCCATGGCATATAATTCTTCTCAATTTCGCGCCACACGCTTCTGCGCTCTTTCGGCGTGAGGTCCGGTGCGGCATAGACCCGGTGCTGGTATTCATCGACACAGGCCATATACGGAAGCACAGCAACGGCTCCGATCAGGTGGCTGGTGAGATAGTCTTCCTTCTTTTCCCCGAAGAAGGATTCCATCCACGGATACGCAAAGTGTTCCATGGACATGGAATGGATCTCATTGATTTCCGAGGTGGAACCGCTCAGCCGGTGCACCGGAATGGAGCGCATGGCCAGATACCCCTGGAAGGCATGTCCGGCTTCATGGGTCAGCACGTCCACATCCGCACTGGTTCCGTTGAAATTGGAGAAGATGAACGGTGCCTGGTAACCCGGAAGTCTGGTCATATAACCGCCCATACGCTTGCCGGGCTTGGTTTCGAGATCAAAGAGCTCATGTTCCACCATGAAATCGAAGAATTCCCCGGTTTCCGGGCTCATTTCGCGGTACATCCGCTGAGCCTTGGCCACCAGTTCCTCCCGGGTGCCGATCGGATCGGGATTGCCTTCCGGGAAAAGAAGCGCTTCGTCATAGTAATGCAGACGGTCAATGCCCAGGTGTCTGCGCTGTTTTTCACGGATTTCGGCGACAGCCGGCGTAATGATCTCCCGGATCTGTTTCCGGAAGGCCGCTGCGTCCTCCTGGGTATAGTCAAAACGGCGGCGGCTGATATAGGCATACTCCGTATACGAGGGGAAACCCAGCTTCCTGGCCATGCCATCCCGCAGATGCACCAGTTCGTCATATTCCTCATCCAGTTTTCCGGAAATTGATTCATAGAGCGATGCCCATGCGTGGAAGGCTTCCTTCCGCTCTTCGCGGTCCGTGCTCTCCATATGCTTGAGCAGACCGTAGAAATTGCATTTTTCGCCCCGGAAGTCCGTCTGGGCCATGGCACTGTCCTTCTGATAGGCCTGACAGATTTCCCCGGTGCGCACCGTATCCTCAATCAGACGTTCATCCTGCACCAGCAGGGCCGCATCAATCAGGCGGAACATCTGCTCGCCGAACTCGAGGATAAAATCCGGACGGAAAGGACTTTTCGCCAGCGTCATATTCCATTTCTTGTGGAGAGGAATCAGCTGCGCGTTCTGCTTCCGGATCCACTTCATTTCCTCGTCATAAAAGGGGTCGCGGGTATCGATGGTATTGCGGATGGATGCCAGCGTTGCCATGGTGTCCACCGCTGTTTCCCTGTCCTGCAGATCAAAATAGGCAGCCCGTGCCACGGCATAGGTTTCGGCCTTTTCCAGCCGGTCAATGGCTTTTTCAAGCTCTCCCCGGAAGGAATCCATATCCGGTCTTGTATACTGAAGTTCGGTAAATTTCTGATCCATGCTGTCTCCTCCTCTCTTTTCCATGGCATTGTATCATGTTCCTCTGGTTCCTCCAACAGGCGACGGACGGATGTTTTTTGAAAATTTCCGAGTTTTTTCTTCGGAATTTTTCATTTATGTCATTTATGTCCTGCTTGTTGACCGTATTTTGCAAAATAAATTAGCACTCACCTCTTGACTTTGCTAACAACGTGAGTATAATATGAGCTGAACAAAGGAACAGAGATCCAAAAGAAAGACCTCCGCCCCGATGCTCAGCAACATCATAATGCAGGAACATGAAGTCGTCCGGCTCCGTGCCTCCACAGTTGAAAGGAAGTATGAATTATGTTGATGCCGAGTATTTTTGGTGAAAACCTGTTTGATGACCTTCTGGGTTATACTTTTGATGACATGGACCGCCAGATGCGGAAAATGGACCGTCAGATCTATGGACGCAATGCAAAGCATGAAATGAAGACCGATGTCCGTGAGCATGAAGATGGATACGAACTGGACATGGATCTCCCTGGATTCAAGAAGGACCAGATTGAGCTGAACCTTGAGAACGGTTATCTGACCGTCACGGCCACCAAAGGATTTGACAAGGATGAAAAAGACAAGCAGGGCCGCATGATCCGCCAGGAGCGGTATGCCGGTTCCATGCAGAGATCCTTCTATGTGGGTGATGTCATGACCTCCGAGGACGTCAAGGCACGCTTTGAAGACGGTGTGCTTCACCTGACCCTCCCCAAGAAGGATGCAAAAAAGGTCCCTGAGAAGAAGACCATCTGTATCGAAGGATAATCTCCTTTTTCCCCCGTTTGAATCAATCAACTGAACACAGGGGCAGAGGTTTCCCCTGCCCCAATGCTCAGCGCATCATCGTGCAGGAACATGCAGCAGCCCTGTGCCGCTGACATGGCTCCACATTTCGAAAGGAAGCGTGGATTATGTTGATGCCGAGTATTTTTGGTGAAAGTTTGTTTGATGGACTTATGGGTTTCCCCTTTGACGAATTTGACCGCCAGATGCGGAAAATGGATCATCAGCTTTACGGACGCAACGCAAAGCATGAAATGAAAACCGATGTTCGTGAACAGGAAGACGGTTATGAAATTGATATGGACCTGCCCGGATTCAAGAAAGATCAGATTGAGCTGAATCTGGAAAACGGCTACCTCACCATCACCGCCTCCAAGGGGTTTGACAAGGATCAGAAAGACCAGAATGGCCGTATGATCCGTCAGGAACGCTATGCTGGCTCCATGCAGAGATCCTTCTATGTAGGCGAAGCCATTACGGTGGAAGACGTAAAGGCCCGCTTTGAGGACGGTGTCCTGCACCTGAACCTGCCGAAAAAGGAAGCACCGAAACTCCCTGACAAGAAGACCATCTGCATTGAAGGATAATCCTTCCCTCCTTCAGAAAAGCCTCGCCGGGCTGCTGCCCGGTGAGGCTTTTTCTTGTCTCCTGGTTATTCACTTCTCAGGGCTGCCACTGGGTCCTGACGTGCCGCCTGCCTGGAGGGGATGAACCCACCCACAAAGGTCAGGAAAACGCACAGGAGAACCAGAATCGTTCCCGCACCGGCCGGAAGGAAGGCACGGATTCCGTCCTGGCCTGCCAGGTTGCGGATAATGATGTTGATCGGAATCTGCAGAAGCAGAGTCAGCCCGATCCCGAAGGCACCGGCAAGCAGTCCGATGATAAACGTTTCGGCGTTGAAAACTTCCGTAATGTTTTTCTTGGAAGCCCCCATGGCCCTGAGGATGCCGATTTCCTTTCTCCGCTCCAGAACGGAGATATAGGTGATGATCCCGATCATGATGGAGGACACCACCAGGGACACTGCCACAAAGGCAATCAGGACATAGGAGATGACATCAATAATGGTTGTCACGGAGGACATGAGCGCACCCACATAATCCGTATACGCGATCACCTTGTCCTCATGTCCCTCCGCCTTCATCGCCGCGTTGTACGCATCCAGCCGGCGGATGACCTCGTCCTTGCTCTCGAAGTCCCTGGGATAGATGGTCACGCGGGTCGGTGCCGCGGGATCGGCATAGCCGAACTTCAGAAGATTGCCTGCATAGGTTGCGCTCTGGGCAGCTGCACGCTGCGCGTAGAGTTCGCTCAGCGCCGTTTCATCCATGGCGAAGGAGATCACCTCATGAATCCGGTCCATGTCCACTTCAATCAGGTCCATGAGCAGCGAGACGGTGGCCTTCAGCATGGCCTGAAGCGTCGGGGATTTGCCGGTTCTGGAAAACTCCCGGGCAATGCGCACCATCCTCTTCGTGGTCAGTCTCGTCTCATCTGTTTCCAGGTCCTCGAGTCCTTCCCAGTGAAAAGTAATCACGTCCGGCAGTTTTTCCGGATGCAGCGTCATCATATCGGCCATGAAGGACAGGCTGTCCTCCGCGTTTCCGCCGAAAGGAATCCCCGTGATCACATTGACATCGGGCCGGTTCTTCTGGTCCCGGACCACCTCACTGTCGGCTGCCTGCCGCATGAGCCGGCTGAGCAGGGCGACCGGGTATTCGATGCCGATCTCCAGAATACCAAAGCTCACCCCTTCGGAGGGCTGTACGACGCCGACAATCCGCATTTCCTCGGCCTTCTCCAGCAGATTCAGCATCTGTTTCTCATCGCCCGAGCGGTCCATCCAGAGTCCCAGTTTCTCGTCATAGGCATACTGTGCATAGGCTGGAAGCAGACGGAAGGAGATGCCCAGAAACTCTTCCGGGTCATAGACGGCACTCTGGGCCAGGGTGGTGTCCGCAGCGTTGCCTGCGACCATGCCGGACAGAACCGTATTCAGATGTTCTGCGTCCTTCAGGCCCATGGTGTAGAGCATGATATCCGGAATACTGCCGGAACCGGTCAGCACCAGCACGCAGTCCGTATCCTGCACCGGCCAGGTGCCGGCCAGCAGGGTATAGTCATTCTGATAAAGCACAGGATTCTCCGGAAGAGGACGGAAGATCTCATTCGCCCCATAGCCGGACATCATGCTGCTCAGATTGTCACTCATCGAGAGGCCCACGGAGGCCATGGTCTGGTCCGGATTCACCTGGGCATAGCCGTCCCCCCGCAGCTGGTAGATCTGCGGGCTGATCCCATAGCGGTAGTCCACGCCGCGGGTATAGTCTTCCATGTCACTCAGGCCGCTGTCCAGCCAGCGCTTCAGGGAGGCCAGGTCATTGACCCTGGCAGAGGCCAGCATGCCGCCCATCATCTGGGCTTCAGAAACCTGTCCGCTGCTCGCCTGTCCCGCCTGCTGCCGAAGCTCCGCAAAGGTCAGCATGGTCTGTTCCATGGAAAAAGCCGATGTCGTGATCTCAATCGGATACTGACTCAGGGAATCCCTCTCCATCTGATGGATATAGGCATCCGCTCCGTTGGACAGGGACAGAATCAGCGCAATGCCGACAATGCCGATCGAGGCGGCAAAGGCCACCAGAATCGTCCTGGCTTTCTTGGAAAGCAGGTTGGAAACAGAAAGGGACAGAGCCGTCAGGAAGGACATGGAGGGCTTCCGGATGCGTTCCTTCCGCGACTCCTGCATCTTTCCTTCTTCTGCCGGTTCATAGGGATCGGTATCCTCGGTAATTTTCCCGTCCTTCAGGCGGACAATACGGGTTGCATAGCGCTCCGCCAGGTCCGGGTTATGGGTCACCATGATGACCAGGTGATCCTTGGCCACTTCCTTGAGGAGTTCCATCACCTGCTCGCCGGTATCACTGTCCAGGGCACCGGTGGGTTCATCTGCCAGAAGAATGGAAGGGCCGTTGACCAGGGCCCGGGCAATCGCCACGCGCTGCATCTGGCCGCCCGAAAGCTGGGACGGTTTTTTCTGGGCCTGCTCCAGGAGGCCGACGCGTTCCAGCGCTTTCCGTGCCCGCTGTTTTCGTTCCTCCCGACCCACACCCGAAAGCGTCATGGCGAGTTCCACATTGGACAGCAGCGTCTGATGCGGAATCAGGTTATAGCTCTGGAAAATAAAGCCGATCGTGTGATTGCGGTAGGTGTCCCAGTCCCTGTCATTGTACTGGCTGGTGGGGACATTCCGGATCATCATTTCCCCGGAATCGTACCGGTCCAGTCCGCCGATCACGTTGAGCAGCGTTGTTTTCCCGGAACCGCTGGGTCCCAGAATGGCAACAAACTCATTTTCCCGGAAAGCAAGAGAGACCCCGTCCAGCGCTTCCTGGACAAGGGTTCCCGTGCGGTATTCCTTGCGAATATCTTTGATTTTCAACATATCAGTCTATTTCCGTACGCTCCTGTCGAGTCATCTGCCTTTCAGAACAGCAGTACGTCACTCAGCGGTTTCCGGAGCAGCAGCTTCGGGTTCAGCCGTCTGCTCGGTTCCGGCAGCTTCCGGTTCTGCAGCCGGTTCGGTTTCTGCGGTTTCTTCAGCAGGCTTACCGAAGTGGTCTTCAATATCCTGCTTTGTATTGTCGACGATTTCCCTCACATCTTCTGCGAACGCTTCCGCTTCCTTCACATGTTCATTGTTGCGGAATTCATCGGCGATATCGTCCATCATCGCTGCGCTTTCATCCACGATCACGTCCATATGGTCACGAATCTTCTGCTCGAGCTCGGAATCCGCAGGCTTATCACTGTTCACGCCCGCACCGAGGTTAAAAGCAAAGATCATCGAAAACAGCCATGCCAGAAATCTCATACCATCAACAACCTCTTTTCGTTGTGCTTTATGCCCTTCAGGCTATTCTATCTTACATCGATCCCCTGCTTTTGACAAGGGAATCCTGGATTTCGGTCCATTCTGCCCATGGAAGGCATGTTCGGCCCTTCGGCTGCTGAAACCTTTCAGAACTGCGGCACCAGATACCGGTACACTGCTTCCAGAATGGCCGGTTCCGTCCGGCTCTCCGCGGTCACGGTGACAACGGCCTGCCGGTCCGGAAAGACAATGGTGTACTGGCCGTATTTTCCGTCCGCCCGGTAGCTTCCGCATTTTCCGCGCCAGAACAGATAACCATACCCATCCATTCCGTTTTCCACCTGCCGCCCGGTGCTTTCCGCAACCCATGTTTCCGGCAGAACCTGCCTTCCCTTCCAGAATCCCTTCTGCAGGTAAAGCTGGCCGAACAGATGCAGTTCATCGATGTTCAGGAACAGCCCGCCTGCGCCGAACGTAAACCCCAGCGGATCATTCTCCCAGGTGGGCAGCCGGATCCCGAGGGGCTCAAACAGGCGCGGCATCAGATAATGGACGAGATCGCATCCTGCCCTGCGCTGGACCAGCATGCCCGCAAGATACGGCCCCGTATTGCTGTACAGAAACTTCTCTCCCGGATTGTCCGAAAAGGGCTGTGCCAGGGAAGCGCGGACCCAGTCCGTCTCTGCATAGAACGGACGGTCCTTGCCCATCAGATATGGGGCTTTCTGTCCGAGACACATGGTCAGCAGATCCCGCACCTTCGCCTTCTCCAGCTGCGGGGAGACCTTCTCCGGGAGATCGCGGGCAAAGGCATCCACCAGCTTTTCATCCAGGGAAAGAAGGCCTTCCCGCTGGGCAATACCCACCGCTGCGCTGGTAAAGCTCTTGCTGGCGGAATAGATATTTCTTCTGCATGCATCATCCCAGAGATACCGCGCCGTTTCCTTCCCGTTCTGACTGACAAGCACACCCAATGCGCGCGCCGCACCGGCAGCTTCCATAAATTCCTGCATTTCCATGATGTTTTTCCCTCCTCTGAATCCTCAGCGGACTTCCTGTCTTTTATCCGCATTCTACCGAAGACATCCCGGCCCTGTCAACAGACGGACAGCCGGGCAGATGTCCTGCATTTTCCCGTCTTCCCGTTTTCTCACAAAAACAGCCCCCGCCATTTCTGCGGAGGCTGTCTGTTTCCGTTCATTCTGTTTCGCCAATCAGCATGATTTCTCCGATTCCATCCCCATCTGTCAGCATCACCTTCAGGCTGCTCACCTCAAGGGGCCGGAAGAACAGAACCGCTGCATCTCCTTTCAGAGAGGCATCACATGCAAATGCAGCTTCCATTCCATTGATGAAGACCTTCCCGGCAATCGCTTCCCCGGCCGGTGGATAAATCAGCAGCATATCCGACAATGCCGGTGTTTCCCATGTCATTTCTGCTTCCTTTCCGCGGAAGACATACGGCGCTGACGTCTTTGCCACACAGATATCCCCATCCCACAGAAGCTCAGCCTGTTCGTCCGCGCACACGGCATTCTGCATATGATTAACGAGCATCTGCGTTTCCAGGGGCCGGAGCTGCGGTGCGAGGGTCGGTCCGTTGATATAGGCCGTTCCGTCTGCATGAAAGCCGGCACGGTCAATGCACAGCTGCCGGTTCCCGGACGGGGCCTGAACATACGTATGGGTATGATAGGCTGTGAAAAGTTCCTTGCCCACATTGAAGAAGGCATTATGCCCGGGACCTGAGACCAGCACTTCGCTTTCCGTTTCGACCGGTGCCAGGAGCGGATTGGTGGCCTGCTTTGTATACGGGCCCAGCGGATGGTCCGCCACAGCCACACAGACCGAGTATTCCTTCATGAAATAGCCATTGGCACTGTAAAACAGATACCATTTGCCGCCTTCCCGGACAACGGCAGGGCCTTCATTCCATCGTTCTCTTCCTGAACGGGATTCCCATTCGCCTTCCGGCGTGAGCAGCAGAACCGGTTCACCCACGGTACTCAGCAGGTCATCCGCAAGACGGACGCCGTAGATATGGCTTTCTCCGCCGTTTCCGATCCGGTTTTCGGAAATGTCGCGGACATAGATGAGATACGGGACGCCATCTGCATCCGTGGTCAGCGTGGCGTCAATCGTTGCATACCCGTAATCCATGAGCGGAGCGTCCAGTGGATCCGTGAACGGTCCTTCTGCTTTCTCAGAAAAGGCAATACCGGTGCGCAGGGAACCGGAAGCGCGTTCCCTGGCCGTAAACAGCATGACATACTGGCCGTTCCATTCGAACACTTCCGGTGCCCAGTAATCAGATGCCGCCCACGAAACCTTTTTCAGGGCCTTGGTCCTTTCAAATTTCAGCAGGTCTTCCGAATGCCAGGTGAAGAAACCGATCGGGCCGCCGGTGGCATAGATCTGATACCCGTCCCCTGCATTGAGCACAAAGGGATCCCCGATATCCTTGATGTCCCTGGGATTGTTCCAGAAACGTTCCTCCGCCTCGGAGGGATCCCGCAGCACAAGCTCTTCGGCCTGCACGGAGGGAAGGACCAGGAGAGAAACCATCATGATGATCAGGAGAAGCTTCAGCATACATTACTCCTTTACGCCTGCCTGCACGGAAATGCCCTGCAGGAAGTATTTCTGTGCCACCATGTACAGAACAAAGGGCGGCACCATGGAAACCAGACAGGAAGCAATCATATGAGCCCACTTCTGCTCATACTGTCCCGAAAGCAGACGCAGACCGGCTGTCAGGGTCTGGTTGTCCACATCCGTCATGACGATGGAAGGCCAGAGGAAGTCATTCCATGCACCGTTGAAGGCAAAGAGTGCCACCACGATCATGACCGGCATGATGGAAGGAAGGATGATCCGGGTGAACACCTGGAGGCTGTTGGCACCGTCAATGGTTGCCGCTTCATCCAGTGCTTTCGGGATGCCCTTCATGAAGTTGCGGATCAGGAAGATATTGAAGACACCGCAGATGCCGGGCCAGATCAGGGCGTTCAGGTTATTGACCCATCCCAGGGCATTGGCAATGCGGAACATCGGGAGAAGATTGACAACGTTCGGGAACATGGAGACATACATCAGGGTCCAGAAAATGGCATTTCCGCCCTTGAAGGGAAGGCGCTCATACGCATAGGCTGCCAGCGCATCGATCACCACAATCAGCGCCATCTGCGAAAGCGAAACGATGAACGAGTTCTTGAACATGGCAAGAATGTTGCTCGTGGTGTTCGTTCCGCTGCCGCCCACAAACATCTCAATGTAATTGACGACCGTCCACTTTCTCGGGACCAGGCGGGTCAGGTAATCCCACGGTCCCTTGACATTGGCAAAGCTTGTAATGAAGTCGGAGTCATATTTGAATGAATTGACAATCAGCCATAAGATCGGCACGATCCAGATGATACCAAGAAGGATCATGAAGATGGCCGCAACACGTTTTCCATGTTTTCCGGTGACCATATCCGTTCCTCCCTCCTCAGTCCGGGCTGTTTGCCTTCATGAGACGAAGCTGCATGAAGGAAACGGCCATGATAAAGATACCGAGAATCAGCGCCATGGCGGCGGACATGCCGGCCACCTGTTTCTTGACCGCGTTTTCCTGAATGTACATGAGGAGCACTGCGTTGGCTTCCTGGTTGGCGAAGCCGGTCAGCATCAGGGGCTGTCCGTAAATGTTGAACTGGGCCACCACGGACATGACGAATGTGTACATCATCGGATAGCGCATGCCGGGAAGCGTCACATGAACGAACTCCGCCCAGGGGCCGGCTCCGTCCACTGCAGCCGCTTCATACTGGTCTCTCGGTATGGAGGCCAGTGCGCTCTGGTAGATGACCATGGTTCCGCCGGTACACCACCAGACGGTGACAGCCACGATGACGATCCAGGAGTACGGCGGCGTAAACCAGTTGGCTGTGGATCCCAGGAATTTGTTCACCACACCGTAGTCCGGGCTGAACATATAGCGCCAGGACAGCGTCACGGTGGTGATGGACAACAGGGAGGGGAAATAGTAGAGGGCCTGGAAGAACTTGTTGCCGCGGCACTTGGTGTTCAGCGCGACCGCCAGGGTCAGCGGAACGGCAATGCAGAACGGCACGGAATACAGCACAAACTTGATCGTATTCCAGAGACCATTTCTCAGCTGACGGTAGTAGGTGTTGCCGGAATCCAGCAGCATGGTCTTGAAGTTGTCGAATCCGACAAAGACCGGTTCATTGAACAGGTCCCATTTGGTGAAAGCCGCATACACGCCGTAAACAGCCGGTGTGATGAAGAAGATAATGAAGAAAAACAGGTGCGGCGCAATGTACGCATAGGGCAGAAGATCCTTCTTGACCTCACGGCGCACGGTGTCGCTCTTCCAGTGCGGCATGAGCAGCACAAACGTCAGGCCTGCGCAGGCAAGCATCAGGTACGTCATCGGATCAAAGCTGCTGGCAATCCCGTCCACATCACGCTTCTTGAACTTGACCCCTGCGTCCTTCAGCAGTGTGGAAATCCGCCCGTAGAGCGTGGCATTCATGCTTTCATTCCGGAAGAGCAGCAAAAAAGCCAGGAAGGACAGGAAGGTGACAAAGGAAAACATCATTGCCACATTCTTCTGTCCCTTGATCATCGCAAAGATCGCGCACAGGATGCAGACAATCGAAACAGGCATGAACAGAATGCTGGTAGAGGACAGCGAGAAAAACAGCGCCGGCAGCCGGATGCTGGTTTCCACGGTGGTCTCCTTGACCGTTGTCGTGCCGCTGACCGAGGCAAACATAAAAAGGATCAGAAAGCACAGGGCGAGCAGCAGGGGCACGAGGGTCGGAATACCCTGCCGTCTTTCGGGAACTTTGGCGGTCATGAACATCCTCCTTATCCATATGGACTGAAGATACCGAAGCACAGGTCAGAAAACGAACAGATCAGCCGCTGAGGCTGACCGGATCATGTGTCCCAGGGCGGGAAAGGGGGACAGAGACGTGCTCTGTCCCCCATGATAATGATTACTGTGCTGCGATTGCGTCAGCAATTTCCTGATCAATCTGGGCAAGTGCGTCATCGATGGAGATGGTGCCGTCCACGAAGTCCCAGCCAACACGGCTGAAGGCAGTGTCGAACAGGCCCCAGTAACGGTAGCTGTAGATGGCGAGCTCGTTGGAGCGGGCAGGATCAGCCAGGAATGCCTGCGGCATGCTGGTGAAATCAGCTACATCGTTGATGGCAACGTGTACAGGGCACTGGCCTGCATTGGCAGCCCAGGTCAGAGCGTTTTCGCCCATGAAGTTGATGAACTTGGCCACGGCCAGGTCTTCTTCTTCGGTGCG
>ONVN01000030.1 GCA_900321295.1 uncultured Eubacteriales bacterium | reverse complement strand
CGGATCATGGAAAGTCCGTCCATGACCGGCATGCGCACATCCGTGATGACAATGTCGGGATGCAGGTCATGCACCATCCGGATACCCTGTTCGCCGTCCTCGGCGATGCCCACGATCTCCCAGGGCTCTCCGGTCTGCATGAGCAGAACGGAAAGGCCCTCCGCGATCCCGCGCTCATCGTCGGCCAGCAGGATTCGGCAGTTTTTTTTCATAGGTCCTCCTTGGATTGGTCTTCATCTTCCCGAGGCGGGGAAAGGGGAATGCGGAGGCGGACGGTGGTGCCGGCCCCGGAACTTTCCTCGATCCGGAGGCCCCAGCCCTCCCCGTAGCGCAGGCAGATCCGTTCCGCAATGTTGCGCAGGGCGATGCGCTCGTGTCCGGTGAAGGTGTCAATCTGCCCGCGGGCGATGTCTTCGAGGTCCCGGTTGAGGGTCTCCATCTGCTCCGGGGACATGCCGGCGCCGGTATCGGTGAAGAGAAGCGTCAGCACACCGTCCTCCGCATGGGCATCCAGCATAATCTCCATGGCCTCATGGCTGGCCCGTCCGCCGTGCTCAATGCTGTTTTCCAGGATGGGCTGGAAAATCATGGGCGGTACATGAATGTCCATGAGGTCTTCGGGAATCCGGCTGGTGAAGCGGAAACGGTCACGGAAGCGGATGTTCTGGACCTCCATGTAGCAGGAGGCATACAGGTGCTCGGAGCGGATAGTGCTCTTTTCCGGGTCCGCGTCAAGGGTGGCGCGGAACATGCGGGAGAGCAGCTTGATCATCTGGGCCGTTTCCATGTCCCCGTTGACGACGGCTTTCATGCGGATGGCCTCGAGGGTATTGAACAGCACGTGCGGGTTGATCTGGGAGCGCAGGGCCATGAGCATGGCGTCCTTCTGCTTGATCTCCCGGAGATAGACCTCGCTGATGAGGGTCTGGATGGTATCGATCATATGGTTGTAATGGGCCGTGAGCACCCCGATTTCATCGGGAACATCGGGCACGGGCAGGAGACTGTAGCGGCCCTGCTCGGCTTCGTCCATCTTCTCCTGCAGTTCCAGCACAGGCCGGGTGATGTGCCGCGAAAGCCTTGTGGAGACCAGGAGAATCAGGAGGACGAAGCACACCATGATGACGGTGGCATAGAGGCTGAAATCCACGGTGGAGCGCATCATGCTCCGGCGGGGGATCCGGACGGTGACATGGAGAAGACCGTCTGAGGAAACCTCCTGCCAGACAAAGTCGGAATCGTTTCCATCGGGAGCCGGGCTGGCCTGCAGCACCGCTTCCCAGGTGGCACTGCCGTCCGAGAGCAGGGAATCCCAGACAAGGCCGCCGCTGCCGGTCCGGACCGTGATGCGCATGTCTTCCTCCAGGCCTTCCAGCTTCTGGGAGGCGGTCAGGTCCACCAGGGTATAGGGGTCGATGTCCACAATGAGGATGCAGCTTCTCCGGCCGTCACTGCCGTAAATGCGCCGGCAGGCCGACACGGCAATGCCGTCCCGGTCCGTCTCGTAGTAATCGGTATAGTGGGTGGGGGTAATCATCAGGTCACTGGGCGAGGAGCGGATTTCCTCAAACCACGGTGCCGAAAGCAGGGCATCGGCGCGGAGACTGACGCCCTGGCCGCTGTACTGGTATACCCGGCCGGTTTCCGTGACCAGCATGACATTCCGGATGTCCGGATGGAGCATGCCCACGCGCATGAGAAGCCTGCGTACGGTGGTGTTGCGGTTCATCTGCTCATAGATGCTGTCCGTCTCGCGGTTGAGCACGGAAATCACATCGTAGTCAATGGTCAGCAGGCGCGTGAGGCTGGAATAGGTCTCCGTAAAGGTATCCATGCCGCGGACAATCTGTGCGCTGTACAGCGCGGCACGCTGAAGGGCATTCCGCTCCAGACGCTGAGCCGAGTTGACGGAAACCAGAAAAACCGTCAGGAACATGGGGACCAGGCAGAGCAGGAGATAGCTGGCCAGCAGCCTTGTCCTCAGGCTTTTTGTTTTCTTTTTCGGCATCTGCCCCCGCCCCCATGATCTGTTTTTCCTGTAAATCGCTGTTGTCAGTCTGATGATAGCATATCCCGCGAACCGCCTGCAAGCGATAAGGCCGGCCCGAAGGCCGGCCGGGAAGAAAAGATGAAGAAGACGTTACTGCTTGGCTGCATACCAGGCGCGGGCGTTCTCAGTTACTGCCTGGCCGCCGTTGGCGTACCACTTCTCGACGAATTCGTCAAACTTGTCGATGGAATATTCGCCGGTGATGATCTTGGTGGCATATTCCACATACAGGGTACGGTTCATGATGTCGGCAAACTCGCCGTAGATGGAGTTCGGGATGCCGTCGCCGGCCGGCAGCCGGGTGTACTGGCCGAGTTCCTGGACATTGCGGATGGCCTGGGAGATGGCCCATTCACGGTCGCCGCCCAGCTGGCTGGAGAGCAGCTGCACCTGGAATTCAGCGGTGGAGATGGTGTTGTAGGGGGTCAGGACAAGGTTCTGCTGGGTGGCCTTGTCATCGGGCAGGCGGCTGGTGACGCCGTCGACCGTCACGGAGTGCATGCCTTCCACGCCATTGTAGAAGTCCATCCACTTGCTGGTGTCGCCGTAGGCGTTGAGCAGCTTCATGACGGCCATGATCTTGGCTTCGTCTTCCGTGTTGGCGACAACGTATTCAATGCCGCTGAGCTTGCGTCCGGTATAGAAGCCCCTGCCTTCGTAGCCGTCGGCATCGATCACGGGGAGGAGGGCCACATCGGGCTGGGTACCAGTGGCTTCATAGATGGCTTCCGCATAGTTGTAGCATTCCTGGGGAATGTGTTCCCAGATGCCGACGTTGCCGGCGTTGATCTTGCCGTCCCACTGGGCCTTGTTGTTGAGCAGGGTCTCGGGGTCGAGGAGACCGTCCTGGTAAAGCTTTGCGATGAACTGCAGAGCATCCTTCATGTTCGGGGTGACTGCGGAGTAGGTGAGCTCACCGTCGTAGAGATCCCACTGGGGATAGCCTTCCCACATGGCCACGCCGTACATGGCAAAGAACTGGCCCATCCAGCGGGCTTCCGCACGGCCGCCGGAAGGCAGCTCGTCCATGATGCCGTTGCCGTTGGGATCCTTTTCTGCAAAGGCTTTCAGGACATCCACGAGTTCAGACTGGGTTTTCGGCATTTCGAGGCCGAGCTTGTCCAGCCAGTCCTTGCGGATCATGGGTGCATTGCGGCCGTAGATGACACCGGGCACATACCAGATTTTGCCCTGGCCGGTGGGGTCGTTGGCTTTCACGCTGCTCCAGACCTCTTCACCGATGAGGTTGTAGAGGTTGGGGGCATAGGTTTCGAGATAGGGGGTCAGGTCCAGCAGGGCACCGCTCTGGATGAGGGTGGTTTCCATGCCGTTGGGGTTGAACATGTCGGGCATTTCACCGGCTGCGATCTTCAGATTGAGCTGTTCATTGTAGGTGGTGCCGCCGTTCCATTCCACATAGGGCTGGATGACGCCGACGCCGGTGATTTCCACATACTTCTCATAGAGCGGGGAGCCCTTTTCCACGGGCAGGAAGCCGTTGTTGGTGCCCCAGACGGTCAGGTCAACAATGGGTTCCTCGGCGG
>ONVN01000338.1 GCA_900321295.1 uncultured Eubacteriales bacterium | reverse complement strand
TTTTCAATCTCCCCGCAGAGGATTTCTCTGTCGGGGTTCTTCTCCTTCTGTGCTTCATACAGCGCCAAGATTTCCTCCAGATCTTCCAGTCTTGCCCGTCTGAGAATCATGATCCATCCTGTCCTTTCATTTCTTGCTCGGAATCCATGGTATATATATTTTCTGTATTCGGGTTATGATTTCTGCTGAATCGGCTGTGTCTGCCAGATGACCGTCGGATCCATATGATCCAGATCGGAAACACCGGTGCGCACCATCATGCCCTTCAGTCCTCGCGTCATCTGTTCAAGGACCTGCTGCACGCCTTCTGCACCTTTCTCCCCGAGGGGCCCCATAAGCGGGCGGCCGACCGAAACGGCATCAGCTCCTAGGGCAAGCGCTTTGTAAGCATCCGTGCCATCTTCTATGCCCCCGTCCACAATCAGGATCAGGTCATTTCCCACGGCTTTCCGTATGCCCGAAAGCAGTGCACAGGGAGGCACAGCCCACTTCAGCAGGCTGTTGTGATGGGAAAGAATCAGGCCTTTGACCCCCAGGTCCCTGCATCGGATCGCATCCTGGACGCTCATGGCACCCTTCACAATGAAGGGCAGATGGGTAAACTGTACCAGTTCGCTGATCTGCGCAAGACTCTTGAGTTCCATTTGCTGATCCAGGACAACAGAGTCCTCATCATCCTCCGTATTCACCGCATGCTCAAGGTCCATTCCCACCGCGAGTGCACCTGCTTTTTCTGCCGCTTCAATGCGTGACAGGATGGCATCTGTATCTTTATATGGCTTGATAATCTTGATCACGCCATCGCCCATGCGGACCGACCGCTCAAGTTCAGCAATATCGCCCATTCCAATCTGTGCACAGGCTCCAGCCAGAGCTGCCCCGCGTGTCATTTCGGCAACACCGCCGGGATGAATCCGGTTCAGATGGCTCAGGGCTCCGGTCATAATCGGAGTCTGGAAGGTCTTCTCAAACAGATGGAATGTCGTATTCGGATGAACACTGCCGACGATACGTCCCTCCACATACAGGGAATCCATGTATTTCCTTGCAATTTCAATTGAATTGCCTCTGTTCTCTGCCATGCACATATCACCTCCGGATTGGTTTCCTTTTTCTCGGATCATTCCTTATCCGCGGCTCTTCTGCCATCTGTGCATTTCCGTGCACATGATCAGGAAAGACCCAACAGCATGCAGGTCATTCACGCTGACAGGTCGTGCAATATAGAACGGATAGTCACCGACCCCTGTACCGATGCAGACATTGCCGATCTGCAGGTCATCGCCTTCCCAGGTCAGGGAACGAATGACACCCTCATAGCCGCGGATCGCATGCTCTGCGTAGTCCGCCGGGAGATACCCCTTGCGCATCGCTTTGCAGAGTCCTGCCACATACAGGCTTGAACATGAATTCTCAAGCCAGTTTCCGGGTTCGTTCACCTTGTCCACAACCTGATACCATCTTCCGTCTTCCGACTGGAACTTGCACAGATTTTTGAGCAGGTCACAGGCCATACGGATAACTTCATCCCTGTTTTCCATATCTTCCGCAAGGAAGTCCAGATCGTTCATCAGAGCCACCGGTACCCAGCCCATGGCGCGTCCCCAGCATTCCGGTGCTTTGCCGGTTTCCGGATCCGCCCAGGGCTCGACACGGTCGCGATCCCAGGCATGACGGAGAAGGCCTGTTGCTTCGTCTTTCGTGTTTTTCTCCATCATCAGAGCTTCCTGAATCACATCGGCCATCATGTTCCGGTCTCCGGTACGTGCGGCGTATTCTGAGCAGAAAGGTCCGCCCATATAAAGACCGTCCAGCCACATCTGGTTAACGCAGGTGGTTTTATGCCACCATCCGCCTTCCGGTGTGCGCGGAATTGCGCGGACTTCTTCGACAACGCTGGCAATGCATTTGTCATAGTATGCATTCCCCGTCCTGTCCCGGATTGGGAACAGCAGAATGCCGGGCTGAATATCGTCAAGGTCTGCAAAGGAAACATTTTTGATTTTGCCATCCGCGTCAAAGACACTGTCAATCCAGTCTTTCGCAAAGGTAAAATACCTGTCATCCCCGCATTCCTTCCAGGTTTCCATCATTCCTGAAAGGAAAACACCCTGGTGGTAATGAAAATGCCCCTTCGGAGGTAGATCCGCAGCCTGGAATTTGCGCATCATGGTTTCACAGGCAGCCTTCGCATATCCAAGCGCGTCAAGTTTTTTCATTTCGTTATTGATCATTGTTTCCATGGATAGAGCCATCCTTTCCTGTCCTTTTGAGTGTATTGTAACCGCTCGGCATGGTAAATGCAATCGTCTTCCGTAACAATGCCTGAACCGAATGGAGACCGGGAAGGACGCCCCTCACGCCTTCTCTTTCTCCCAAATTCTGTACCTGCCCGTCAGCATCAGAAGCGAGAAGAAATACAGGCAATTGTCATAATAGCGACGGTTTCCTGTCCGGGGCTCCGCTGTCCAGAACCGTTCCAGCCAGACTCTGCGGACAGGACTGTCGGGGCAGGCAAGCGAAGCTGCCGCCGTGGTGGAAAGAAGTCCCAGCGGGTGCAGAACCGGGATATCCGCGGGCTCTCCCTGAATCATACAGGTCTTTTCCTGCATCAGTTCAGGATGATCAAGGAGAAAGGCCTGCAGATGTTCCGCTATGGTTTTCTCTTCCCTGTTTTCTCCGTTCCATGCACTGTCCAGCCCGATGTTCATGGCCACCCGGTAGGCATCCGAATAAAACTCGATTTTCTTTCCGAAAAGATGTATCGGTTTTCCTTGTTCATCTGCATATTCTGAAGCCATTCCGGTCTTCGGGTGGCACGCTTTGGAAAGATATTTTCTGCTCTGGCTTGCCGCTTCCGACCAGAATGCCCGGTCTGCTTCATCTGCCCATCGTGCAAAGAGCAGATAAAAGTGCGGCAGATGGTAAGAAGGATCCGAGAAATCAGCTTCCGGAATAAACCGGATCATGTGCTCTCTGTTCCACATCGCTCTTCCTTCCGGTACCATTTCTTCCTGATGGACGCAGTGACGGAGAATGGTTCTCGCCTGATTTCCGTAATCATAGGGTGCATCCCTTCCACCCCAGCGCTGTTCCGCAAAAAAGAGCGCCATGGCAAAATATTCTTCTCCATCCGGTGCCGGGCCCTCTGCATTATGCGTGCCATCCGGTTTGACAGACCAGGCAAAATACCCTTCATACGGTCCTTCCTTATGAAGCATATACCGCAGGGAAAAGGACCAGAGACGGTCAAACAGGTCCTGCCGGTCCATCTGAACGGCCATCATCATGCCATAGCTCATGCCTTCTGTTCTTGCATCCAGGTTTCCGGTATCCATCATATACCCGCAGTCCGCATCCGGTCCTTCAAAATAGAACCGGGTCTCTTCATCTTCAAAAATCGCATGAAACGCCTGCGCGATTTTCGCATCAATGACCTCCGCTGTTTTTTCCGGATAAAGGTTCATACCTGTTTTCCTCTTTCTTCTGTTGTCCGGGGCCTGCTCCTGTTGATCCAACGGTTCCGTCCTCTGTGTGTTTCTTTTCTCTTTCCGTCTTTTCGTACCATATTCTGATGGCGATGACTATCTCCTGTTCCATATTGATTCCGGCCGGCCCGCTCAGCATCCGCCTGCTTTGATGAACA
>ONVN01000420.1 GCA_900321295.1 uncultured Eubacteriales bacterium | reverse complement strand
CAGACGAATCCGAGAACAAGGATCCAGCAGAGACGAGTGAGGAAGAATCAACTGTTTCTGAACAGTCTTCCGAGCCTACGACAATGCCGATGGAAACGGAGGATTGAGAATGAAACGAACACTTGCTGTTCTTCTTTCTCTTTTGATGATCAGTTTTTCGGCATCTGCTGATGGAGTCCTCACAGTTTTATGGAATGCAGATTCTGGATTGTTCGGTGAATATCTGTCAGCTTGTGGTTTTAGCGAAAAAAGTGCTGCACTTGTTTCTGAAGTTGCCGGAACTGTTTTCAGACATCTCTCAGGAAATGCCACGGTTACGGATGATGCAGGACGTTTCTTGCTTCGATATGACCAGAACGAACTGCTGAATGTCGATTGGAAACGGTCAGACGCGGGATATCTGCTCCATTCATCCCTGATTCCAGGAATGCAGTTTCTCTTTCCTGATTTGGATTCCATTTTTCCAGGTTCACAAAACATGACCATGGACAGTCTCCTGGAAAAGCTTCAGCGCTTGCCGGAACCAACTGAGGAAAAAGGGCGATTCTGGGGCTTTGCATATAGCCGTGGAGACCGTCGGTTAACCTACCATTTCAAGCAGAGACAAATGGTGGATCTGTTGCGGTCGCTGCTGGACAGTGTTCATATTTCTGAATTTGAGCAAGTCAAAGATCTTCTTGCGCGAGAGACGGACGCTGCTTCGGAGGACAGATACTCTTTCCAGCTTTCCGTGGTTTCTGAAAAAGGTGCCCTTACAGGGATATCTGCGACGCTGAAAGATTTCGGGGAACCGGTAGCCGCTCTCAGTATCGGTTATTCACGCGACGGTGATCTGCAAGTTATCTTTGGTACAGGGCTGCAGTCCGCTGTCTATTATTGTGAGTTGAAATGCACATACGATGAATCAGAGCAAGTGTGGAACGGGTCACTTGATCTGTATTCTGACCCGTATGGTCTCGGGTTCGAGGCGGTTCACAGCTATGGGATGCCCCTTGGAAATATGGTATTCAACGGCCATTCAGTCGATTCTGAAGCTGGCAAAGAATACCACCTCGAAATCTTGCTCGAGCAGCAGGGTCGTTCCGTTCTTTCCCAGCATATCACCTGCAGGATGCATCATGGTGACTTTGAAATCAAAAATGCATCATACGTGCCAGAATCGGAGATATCTTTTTTTGAAACAGATATTGCCTATAAAAAAATGGCAGTTTCTTTTGAACCATATGCTGGAGATACAGATGAAATCATCTCTGTCTATGATCTTTCTGAAGCGATGGACAGAGTTTCTAGTGCAGCAGGACGTGGCATGCAGGGAATCCTGCTGAAGCTGGGAACACTGATCCCCGAATTACTCAAAATGTATATGTCTCAATAAAAGGGTTGGAAGCCATAAGTGGCTTCCTTCCTTCAATTACGGATAAAGAAATATTGTATCTTTGAAGGTCTATCTGAATGTTTGGGTGAAAACGGAATGATTCATCTGTATACGGGAGACGGGAAGGGCAAAACAACGGCTGCAGTCGGAATGGCCGTACGTGCAGCAGGTCACGGAATGCGTGTACTTTTCTGCCAGTTTATGAAGGACGGAAGCTCCGGCGAGCTGACAGTTCTGAAAAAAATCAAGGTTCAGGTATACTGCAGTCCGCCAATGAAAAAGCTGACATTTCAGATGCAGAAGGACGAATTTGATTCCGCCTGCCATGATATGCGCGAGGCAGCTTCCGAAGCTTTAAAATTGATGGAAAAGCTTTGGCCGGATATGATTATTCTTGACGAGCTTGCCACTGCACTTGGCTGTGGCATGATCAGCCCGGATACAGCACGGGAATTGATTGCAAAATGTGGTCAAACAGAGCTTGTGATTACGGGAAGGAATGCTCCTGATTGGCTCCGGGAAGCAGCTGATTATGTATCGGTGATTGAATGTGTTCGTCACCCATATCAATCAGGGACACCAGGACGGGCCGGAATTGAATGGTAAAGACAGCGCAATTCATCAGATGGGAATGTTGAAATAGCAATCTTTCTATGCTCAGTGCTGATGCCGCTTCCATATGACCGAATCCTATAGAGTGATCATGTTCTTTTGGTTCTGGAAAGTGAATTGATGAAAGGAAGGGCCGAGAATGACAGACTATATGCCGCTTGCATTACTGAAGACACGCAGTTATCCTGCATATCAGTTTCTTGGTCATATCCGTTATGACGGACGTTCTGCTGGTGAATGCATGAACTATGTCATACTAACCGTGATGTCCTGGATTCGTCAGAAACTCGGCAATCTTACCTTTCCGGAGGAGCTGCTGTCTCCGGACAGCAGTGAGTACATGAACACGTCACTGGAAAACTTTTGTTCGTTCCATTTCCATGAAGGGATTCATATTGATATCACATGCCTTCCTGATGATGGCATATGGACACTGCACATTAAGGAACCTGATACTGAAACAACAACCAGGAAAGCTGTCATTGGCCGTTTCTTCATGACAGAAGTAGCTTTGAAACTGGTTGAAGACCTTGTACACTTTGCCGTCCGGATTGATGTTCTGGATCCGATGGAAGGCGTTGCTGAGGTTGATTATGCATTTCGGCCTGCATTTATGCGGTCGTTGTTCAGCAATAAAAAGCTGAGAATCACGCAGGTTGATCTGCTCCGATATGATGAATCATACTCCGTCAACAACTCGCATGGATTACGGCATATGATGGATGTCCTCAGAAGTCCCGACAATTATATGCCCTGCATCATCTTTACCTACGCATTGAAGAACCGAAAGGTGATGGAACTTGTCGAAACACTGGATGAAGCCTTAGGTCTTGTTGGTGCGGAAGCATCTTTTAAAAATCATCTGTCGACGTGCAGTTTGGTTCCCGAGATGCTTGAGTATGGAAGCCCATATGTTCCCTATGATGCAGAGCATGTTGCCCGACATGCTTTTGGATATGGACGTGTCTATCTGGTTGAACCGAACCAGTTCAGAGCATTCCAGATGAATATAGGCCAGGAAGTTCATATGGGAGATATATTATGGTGTGAGCCCGTAAAGTACGGTGGAGACACCTGTGTTCTAAGTTTTCATGATACAGATTCTGCTGCGGAGCGCGAAAAAATCACGGAAAGACTCTTGAAGAAAGTGCATTGCTACAGCAAACATAAAATATATGACTATGTGGATGTAGTTTTTGAGGAATCTGCCAGAAGAAAAGAAACAGAGCACAGAATTCACAGTCTCATATCGGAACTTCGGAAAAGCAACCAGCAGGAAACCCAGGAACTCTATCAGGAGACAGAAAAACTGCTTGAGCTTTATGACAGCGAAGAAAAGCAGATGAGGGAACAAATTGAGCAAATCAAGCGTGAGAATCGTGATTTATCCGGAAAACTGATGTATTTGGACGGCCGGTTGAATCAAATGAAAAAACCCGGTATTCTGCAAGTCCCGGAAATCAAAGAGTTCTATCCCGATGAACAGTACGATCTTGTGGTTTCTATCCTTGAAAAGGCTCTTCAAGGCTGTCTGAAAGATACAAGAGCATATGAATTGCTTGAAGGTATCCTTGCGTGCAATCCGATAACGGGAGAGGGAAAAGTGCTTTTTGATACAATCAAGAATATTCTTTATCGTAATAACAACCTTACGGAAAAGGAAGAGCAGGAACTGCGAAAAGCAGGTTTTACGGTCACGAAACGAAAGAACGGACACTATAAGCTTGTTTTTCAGGATAACCCCAGATACACGTTTACACTTTCCGGAACTTCCGGTGACGTGCATGCCATGAAAAATGCACATGCTGAAATTGATCAGAAGTTAAGTATCTATTGACAGTATGCCGCTTCATTCATTCAAAGGCGAAAGAACCGGTTGACATTCAAAAACTGCAATGCTAGAATCTGCCGCGGCATTCAAGGCCATCGGATCATTCTTCGCGGAATACAGAAGCTTCGCTTTGCATCAGGGAAAAGGCAGAGCACACTTCTGTCAATGCGGTTTCCTGCAAAAGGAAGTACAGAACAGGGAAGAACTTTTATAAAATGTGCAGCACACGTATCGCTGCGCTGATATTCCTTGGAAAACATATGTGAGTGAATGAGAAACGAGGAAACATATGCGGTCAACGTCTCCAAACCATACAAGAACGATGGGTGAAAAACTTGCACATTCTCTTGAAGCAGGGGATGTACTTGTTCTCCAGGGTGATCTTGGAGCAGGAAAAAGTGAATTTACACGCGGAATTGCAAAGGGGCTGGGAATTGATGGTCCGATTCCGAGCCCGAGCTTTACGATCATGAATGTTTATGAAGATGGGCGTATCCCGCTCTATCATTTTGACTGGTATCGTCTTAACAGCTCCGAAGAGCTTTATGAGATGGGAATGGATGAATATCTTCAGGGCGAAGGTGTTGCCGTAATTGAATGGCCATCACAATGTCCTGATGCAGTTCCAGGTGATCATCTTGAAGTGACGCTTACGGTGGTTGATGAAAATACCCGTGATATTCAAATCAACTCAAGGGGCAATTTTCGGAAAATAGACTGGGAGGATATCATATGATCACACTTTCCGTGGATACTTCCGGACCTGTTTGTAGTGTAGCTGTATTGAAAGATGGAGCAATCCTCGGAGAGCAGATGGCATTGAATCATATGACACATTCAGCCAATCTGATGCCTATGATTGACCGTGTTCTGGAAGATACAGGTCTCAACCTTCAACTCATTGAACGGATCGCCTGCGTGACTGGCCCTGGTTCGTTTACAGGGGTGCGAATCGGCGTGAGCACTGTAAAAGGTATAGCGCATGGTAATGATATTCCCTGCGTTCCAGTTGATGCCCTGGAAGCCATGGCAGCAGGTGTCGGTGATTTTGATGGAATTGTCTGTCCTATCCAGGACGCAAGAGCAGGTCAGGTTTATGGTGCTGCATTTTTTCCCGGATGTCCACCGGAGCGCTTAATGGATGATTGCCCGATTGCACTGGAAGACTATCTGCACCAGATCCTTCAGTATGGAAAAAGGTTTCTTTTTCTGGGTGATGGAATGCCCGTTCATAAAACTGCCATAGCGAGAATCCTTGGTTCTGCTGCTGTATTTGCACAGCCCCATATGGCATATTTAAGGCCTGGCGCTGTTGCTGTGCTCGGAAGTATCAGTGATGTAACGCTGAACTATAAAGAACTAATGCCCATGTACTTACGCGCTCCGAGCGCAGAGAGAAATCGGAAACTTGTGGAGGCTGCAAAGAATGTTTGATGCAATGATCATTCGCAGAATGACAATTGATGATGTAGATGCTGTGTATGCAATTGATCAGGCGTGCTTTGCAAGGCCTTGGCCGCGGAGTTCCTATGAGAATGAAATCAGAGAAAATAAATGCGCCAGATATCTCGTATGTGTCTTTGAAGATAAAGTGATAGGATTTGCAGGTGGATGGGTTGTACTTGACGAGTCGCAGGTGACCAATATAGCCATATTGGAACCTTATCGCGGGCGGGGATATGGAAAACAGCTTACGAGAGCTTTGCTGCAGTATTTTTCGAACCTTGGAGCCGCAGTTACCACGCTTGAGGTTCGTGAAAGCAACGTACGTGCACGGCATGTGTATGAATCTCTTGGTTTTTTCCGTGTCGGGCGCAGAAAAAAATACTATACGGATAATGGGGAAGATGCATTGCTGATGCTGTGTGATCATCTTCCTGAAGCAGAACCGGATTTTGAAGAACCGGAAACGCAGTATGAAGAATAAAGGTCCGCTCCAGAAGACCGATCTTCAACCTAGGGAAAAAAGAAAAACTCTGATTTGCAGAGCTTTTCTTTTTTTGTGCAATTATTCTCCTGTCAATCCTGCTTATCCATGGTGCACTTTCGTGGCTTGGCTTCTATATGTCCCACGCCATATCCGTGTGTGAATCTTCAAGCATTGTAATGCGGCTCTCCGTAATGGATACGAGATCAGCAGAGACAGCTTCAAGGTCTTTCTCTCGTATAAGCAACGAAAAAGAGACGGCTGTTGTAAATTCTGGGTTTACAATCTGTACAGGCATCGACTGTAGACGATGCTGGACACGATCCCAAAGGCTGTAGGAGACTTCGCAAAGAACAGAAACCGAAGGAACCATCTCCACAATACCGGAGGCTTTTAAAGCAACAGAAGCCCCCTGCGTGTATGCTCTCAGAAGACCTCCTGCACCGAGCAGAACACCGCCGAAATATCGGGTAACGACGACACAGCAGTTGCAGACAGCTTCTCTCTTGATCACTTCCATCATAGGAAGGCCTGCTGTACCGGATGGTTCGCCATCATCAGAATAACGCATGATGCCCATGTTTTTTCCAATTGTATAAGCATAGCAGTTGTGAGAAGCATCTCTGTGCTTGGTACGGATTTTCTGAAGAAAAGAAAGCGCTTCCTCTTCTGTTTCCACAGGAGATGCATACCCGATAAAGCGACTTTTATTTATGACAAACTCATCTGAGCCGGGTGAACGAAGCGTCAGGTAAGATGAATTCATAGAAAGAACACCTTTTTATTATACAGGAATTCGAAAGATCAGTGGATTGCGTTTCGGAAAACCTCACGCAGAATATCCATACCCTGATGAATCTGAGGAATGGAAGAATTGGAGAAGTTGAGGCGGAGTGTGTTGTGATGACCGCCTCGTGCATAAAAATGCGTACCCGGAACGTAGGCAACATGACGTTCAACGGCCAAAGGCAGCAGCTCTTTTGTATCAATCCCCTCAGGAAGTTCAATCCAGATAAACAGACCGCCTTCAGGACGTGTATATACCGTTCCTTCCGGGAAGGTTACAAGATCCGAAAGCATGGCATTCAATTGAGCACCATATCCTTTGCAGATCTCGGGAATATGTTGATCAAGAATGTGCTCTCTGAGAAATTTATCAACAATCGCCTGGGTCAGGTTGGCGGTATGAAGGTCTGTAGACTGTTTCCCAAGCGTACATTTCCGGATGATGCTGCTGTCACCGGCAAGAAAGCCGACGCGCATGCCGGGTGAGATGACCTTGGAAAAAGAACCGAGGAAGACAACCCATCCTTCTTCATCAAAAGACTTGATGGAGGGAAGCGGAACACCCGTATATCGCAAATCCCGGTAGGGATCGTCTTCTGCAACGACGACTCCATACTGAGCAGCGAGCATAGCGACCGGCTTTCTGCGCTCGAGAGCCAATGTCTTTCCGGTAGGATTCTGAAAATTCGGAATAATATAGAGCATTTTGGGATGATAGGTTTTCATGGCATCTTCCAGCGCATCCAGGAGAAGTCCATTTTCGTCGCTGGGAACAGGAACAAGCTGAGCCTGATAAAGGTGCATGCATTGCATGTTCCCGAGAAATGTCGGATCTTCCACAAGAATAACATCCCCGGGGTTTATCAACGCTTTACATAATAAATCCATTGCCTGTGTTGAGCCCGTAACCGGAAGAATGGACAGATTCCGTGCACCGGTCTTTTCTTCTGCATAAGCTTTTAGGCTTTCAAGAAAAGGAGGATAACCTTCTGTGGCACCATACTGAAGAATTTGTTTGCCATTGGCAGACAGTACATCATGTGCAAACTGGTCGACCAAAGCATCGGGAAGTGCAGATGGGCTCGGGTTGCCGCCTGCAAATGAAATCATGTCTGGTTTTGCAATCATTTTAAAGATTTCGCGAATCGCACTTCCTGAAATACCGTCAAAGCGGTCTGCAAATGAAACATGATCAAGTGTCATCCCTTAATACCTCCAGTATCATTATTCCTGTATTCCTGTGAGCATGATGATGAATATCTCTGATTCAAGGAGAATGTATCGATTTAAAACACAGAAATTATAGATTCGCCCCAAACGCTTGTCAATCATACATTGAAAAAGAACGAGAAAAACCAGAAAAGATGCAAAAGGAACAACGATTTCACAGAAGGAGGACTCTAACCGGCCATGTTTCTGGAACTGTGAATTCGTGCCCCTCATGCCAGGTATGGATCATGCGGAAACTGCACAGAAGGAATAGCTGAAGGATAAAAGATAAAACTCGATGAAAGCTTGACGAGAAATGGTTTTCACGGGAAAAAGTTCTTGTCAAGGCTGTATTTATCCTGTATACTTTAAATGTGTATGTATGGTCTGATGCATTGGGCTGTATATATGCGGACAATTCCTCAGCTTTTATTCTGAGGATTGGCAAGGAGGTTGTGCAAGTATGGAATGCAAAGTGAAGAATGATATCGGAACGATCTATATTACCGAAGATGTCATGCTCAAAGTTGCCGGCTATGCTGCACTCGAATGCTACGGGATCGTTGCGATGTGCTCAAAACGTGCAACGGATGGCCTGGTTGAATGGCTTGGAAGAGAAAATCTGACCCGTGGCGTGCAGATTCACAATGTGGGTAATGTTCTTGATGTGGATCTTTTCGTGGTTGTGGAATACGGCATCTCCATTGCAGAAGTATGCAAGACTCTGGTCGATACGGTT
>ONVN01000131.1 GCA_900321295.1 uncultured Eubacteriales bacterium | reverse complement strand
ATTGGGCGTCGTCCGGTCAAAATCGGAAACAGCGTAGCGGATTCCCCCTGCATCACGCACCGTTATGTCCGTCTTCTTCTGTAGCAGCGGAAAAAGGAAAAACACTGCCAGCAGCAGAACAGCAAGCATGGCTGCCGCTGCAGCTGGCAACAGACGCTTTCTTTTGAGGGAAGTGTCCGGTTCTTCATCCGGCTGCTCATCCTGGGATTCCGCATTTTCTGGCAGCGGAATTTCCGCCTCTGCAGCATTCCTGGCATTGAGAAAATCCGTGTGCAGAATCTGCCCGAGCAGACGGACTGTTTCCAGGTCCGGCTGGCGCTGACCGCGTTCCCAGTTGGAAATGGTATTCCGTGCGACATGCACAGCCTCGGCCAGCTCCTCCTGTGTCATTCCAGCGGCTTTACGTGCAGCCGTCAGCTGCTCAGCGAATGTTGCCATAGACGATCCATCCTCCTTTTTCCAGACCCGCCCTTTTCAGGGGATCCGACATCCGAACCATACGGTTAAGCATCCATCGTTTCTGCAGATCAGAGAATGCCGCGCAGGAAGATCACCAGAATCAGGAGCGGCAGTACATACCGGAAATAGGGCCGCAGTGCCTTCGCAATCCGGATTCCCCTGCCCTCATTGGCTTCCCTGAGATAAGCGTCAAAACCCCAGCCGAAACGGAAAGAAGTGAACAGAAGATAGACCAGGGCACCCAGCGGCAGGAGCACGTTGGACACCAGGAAATCCTCCGTACCCAGAATGTCCTTGTTTCCGAAGAAGCGCACACCGCTCCACGTATTGTATCCGAGGACGCTGGGGATGGACAGCAGGACCATGCCCAGGCAGCCCACCATGGCCGCCCGCCGGCGTGACCAGCCAAACTCCTCCACACCAAAGGACATGATGTTTTCAAACACGGCGATGACCGTGGAAAAGCTGGCAAAGGTCATGAAAAGGAAAAACAGGCTGCCCCAGATCCGACCGCCTTCCATATGGATGAAGACATGCGGCAGGGTCACAAAAATCAGGGAGGGACCTTCATCGGGCGAAACCCCGAAACTGAAACAGGCCGGGAAAATGATCAGACCGCTGACCAGGGCCACGAAGGTATCCAGGGCACAGATGGTCAGGGATTCCGTCATGAGAGTCTTTTCACGGCTCATATAGGAACCGAAGATTTCCATGGAGCCCACACCGATGGACACCGTAAAGAACGCCTGGTTCATGGCCGAAGTCACCACTTTGTCGATCCCGATCTTCTGCGCACGGTCAAGATCCGGCAGAAGATAGAACCGGAGACCTTCCCCGGCACCGGGCAGGATCAGCGAATGCACCGCGAGGACCACGATCAGGAGAAGAAGCCCTGTCATCATGATCTTGGTGATCCGCTCCACGCCCTTCTGCAGGCTGAAGGAACACACAAAGAAACCAAACACGACCACCAGGGCCATATACGACACCATTTCCGAGGGATTGGCCATCAGTGCGTCAAACACGCCCTTCACGTTTTCTGACGCCACCCCTTCCATGGAGCCGTCCGCAAAGCGCACAAAATAGTCCAGCATCCAGCCGGAGACGGTGGTGTAATAGGCCATCAGCAGGATACACCCGATGATGGACACATAGCCATGGAGATGCCATTTCTGCCCCGGCTTTTCCAGCATACGGTACGCGCCGACCGAGCTCCTGCCCGTCGCCCGCCCGATGGCCAGTTCCATCGTCAGGATCGGCGCAGCCATACCGACCAGGAACACCAGATAAAGCAGGACAAACAGCCCGCCCCCGCTTTCCCCTGTGATAAACGGGAACTTCCACACATTTCCGATGCCGATGGCGCATCCTGCACTCACCAGAACAAACCCGATCCTGGACCGGAACTGTTCCCTTGCCACTCTTTTTCCACTCCTCATCAGAAAATGCGCCTCCTTGTTCAGAGAAGGCGCACGCTGTACGCTCAGGATTCCAGAATTTCTTTCAGGTGCCGGATTTTGGCCTCTTGCGACCGGACCGCATTGTGCATGGCTTCCTTCATGTCGCTTTCTTCGCAGGCAGCCTCGGCCTTCCGGATTTTCTCCAGACGTTCCTCCGCTTCCTTCAGCTCGACTTCCAGGGGCTTGTGCACTTCCAGCGCTTCACCATAGACGGCACGCAGGCTTCTTTCCACCTGTTCGGCAAACACATTGCTTCCGGTCATGGCGGAAATCGCGCGGCATGCCTTGAGGAGCAGGACACAGACGTCCTCCCCCTCCCGGGCACCCTTCATGATCTCACACTGGAGTTCCTCCGACCTGCGCGTATTGTCCAGATAGGCCCTGTAAATCTCGCGGTCGGACTTTTCTTCTGCCATGTTGTTTCCCCGCTTTCTGCCTGCCCGTTCGTCTTACCTGCCGGCATCCTTCAGGAAGGCCAGATAGCACTTGTAGCCTTCCCAGAGGTCGGCCTTGGAGATCAGCTCCCACGGAGCATGCATGCTGAGCACGGCGATGCCGGCATCGATCACGTTCATGCCGTACTTGGCGCACATATAGGCGATGGTTCCGCCGCCGCCCGCATCCACACGGCCAAGCTCGGCCGTCTGGAAATCTACGCCGTTGTCGTCCATGATGCGGCGGACCTGCGCCACATACTCGGCATTGGCATCGTTGGAACCGCTCTTGCCGCGGCTGCCCGTGAACTTGTTGAAGCAGATGCCCTTGCCCAGGAAGGCAGCATTCTTCTTCTCAAATACGGAGGCAAAGTTCGGGTCATAGCCCGCAGAGACGTCGCTGGAGAGCATGAAGCTGTTGCGCAGCATGCGGCGCACAGCCAGATCGGAGTCCACGCCGGCAGCATGGAGAAGCTCGGCAATGACGTTCTCGAAGAAATGGGAATTCATGCCGGTGGCACCCACGGACCCGATCTCTTCCTTGTCGGTGAGGATGGCGCACAGGGTTCTCGCAGGAACACCTTCATAATCCTCGATGGCACGCAGGGACGGATAGGCGCAGACACGGTCATCATGGCCGTAGCCGGCAATCAGGCTGCGGTCAAAGCCCACTTCGCGGGACTTGCCGGCCGGCACGATTTCCAGTTCCGCCGACAGGAAGTCTTCTTCCTCAATGGCATACTTTTCCTTCAGAAGATTCAGGACAGCCTTCTTGACGGGTTCCTTCTCCTCGTCCTTGAGGGGCACGGAGCCGATGATCACGTTCAGGGCTTCGCCTTCGATCACTTCGCTGGCTGTCTTCTTCATCTGCTCGGCCGAGAGATGGATCAGGAGATCGGAGATGTAGAAGACCGGATCGTCCGCATCCTCACCGATGGCCACTTCCAGCACACTGCCGTCCTTGCGGACCACCACGCCGTGCATGGCCAGGGGCAGGGCAACCCACTGGTATTTCTTGATGCCGCCGTAATAATGGGTGTCCATGTAGGCGATGCTTTCGTCTTCATACATCGGGTTCTGCTTGATATCCATACGCGGGGAATCAATGTGCGCGCCCAGGATGTTCATGCCGTTCTCCAGGGGCTCCGTGCCGATGATGAAGGCCATAAAGCTCTTCTTCATCCAGGCACAGTAAATCCGGTCGCCGGGTTTGACGGCTTCCTTGTTGCGGATGACGTCATCCAGGCTCTTGAACCCATGCTTTTCAGCGTCTGCAACTGCTTCCTTTACACACTCGCGCTCGGTCTTGCCGCCGTCGAGGAATTTCCGGTAATCCGCAGCAAAAGCCTCCAGGGCTTTCCTATCCTCAGAACTGTAGTTCTGCCATGCATTCTTTGCGTACATATGCATTTCCTTCCTGATGATTATTTCATCCATGACGGATACGGGGAATTATAGCAAAACCCCATGATGCGCGCAAGAAAGAAAAAGCGCCTAATCGTGTCAAATAGTTACGGAGAATTATGCATTAAGGTCAGAAAGGGAAGCCAAGCGACCCACGGATTTGCGAATGATATAGGCAGGATCTCCTGTTGTGTAAGCCGCAGTTCTTTTCTACGGTTCTGGAGGACTTCATGCGGTACTTCATTCATGTTCTTTTCATCCGTCCCTCATGGATCTCATAAGCTTTACCGATACAATTGATGCTGACTTAATCCTTCGTCCGAAAGCGTAAACCAGCAATTATATGTTAAAACCAGATTTGACATCTGATTGTTAACCATCCATTTTGGCTGTTTATGAATACCTGTCTGCTTTGGTTCTAATACCTGTTTTGCCCTGTTTTAGGGGCAATTTCTTGCGCAAATCGGTTGAATACCAAACCATTAAGTGCGAAACGCTGCTACAGTTCCTTGGAGATCGAAGAACCGCTCTTGACCTTGAAGTAAAGCCGCCTGCAGATACCAATATGTTGATATATAATTTTCTAAATACGCAATATATTGTGGTCTGAAGTCCTCATTGTCATATATTTGGTTTGACCATGACATAATGATCCTCACGAAAAAAGCCGGTTGATTGCTCAACCAGCTCCTTTTATTATCAGTTTTCTCGACTGTCAGAAATATTTTCAATATGCATTTCCATCCAGAAGGCTCGGCGAACAAGTAGTGCTTTTCGCCGTCCTTCTACTTCTAGCAGATTGGAGGAGGTGGGTTTCCCTAGTGCGAAAAAACATCTTCGCTAACAGATTAGCATTGTATTCTGTAGCATTGAGTTCATACGGACTATTGACGTTACCAATCCTTCTTCACCAGCAGGGTTTTCTCCCAGAGTGTTTTCTTTTCTCCCATTTTGTTGTCTCTTTTGGGAGGTGATACAGATCTTTGGGAGAAAATTATGCCTTTACATATTTTGTGGCTCTCCCCGATCCAATCTTTTTTAAGAATCCTTCATCACAAAGCTTCTTAAGCGATGCCTCTACTGATGAGCTTTTTATCTCCGGGCAAAGTTCCATAATCTCACTTTTTGTGAAATCAGCGATTTTCTGCTCACTCGCACGTTTTACAAGGTCGTATGCTGACAATTTCTCATCGAACAAGTTAACACGATCCTCAAAGTCTCTATAGGCTTTAAGCACAACCCCCAGTAAATATTTAATAAAAGCCGCATAACTATTCT
>ONVN01000071.1 GCA_900321295.1 uncultured Eubacteriales bacterium | reverse complement strand
CCCTGCCTTTCGCAGAAGATCTCCCGTTATAATTCAAAGGATCTGAATAATGCTGAAATATGCAAATCAAACCCATTACATAAACTATTCTACACAATCCTGTGTTTTCCTGCAAGTATTGCGTTTCACCAGAAAAACCAGTCATGTGATGCGGCCTGTGAGAAAGCTTACATCTTCTATGTGCCTGTGAGAAAGACGGCAGCATTGGACAGATATGCGCAGCATTTTTTTCAGCATGGTACTACACTGAGGAACACACGCATCCGAGCTTATGCCTTCTCGACAAAGTCAGTGTACACATGGTAATACGCAAAAAACAGGAGCAGCCGGTATTTCAACGAGATCCGTTTGAAATACCGGCCGTTTCAGGCTTTATCCTCTTTGTTTCAGCGGCTGATCAGCTGCGGATAACTGCATGATACTTTTCCTGGGCTGCAGCTTTCATAACTGCATCCATGGCAGTATTGATTTCAGTTTCTGTCAATGTATGTTCAGCAGAGCGGAATACAAAGTTGAATGATACAGACTTTTTCATCGGTCCAAGTACTGCAGAGCGATAAACATCAAACATGCCAGCACTTTCCAGTAGATTTCCGGCCGATTTTTTCATTTCTTCAAGAAGCGGGCCAACTTCCACGCTTTCTGGCATGACCAGACTCAGGTCTCTTGAGACAGAAGGATACCGAGGAAGAGCTTTGACCTCGCCCATGGCCTTGCGCAGTTTCCGGATACTCTCAACGTCGATTTCAACAAGATACGCACTCATAGGCATGTCAAAGGCTTCCCGAACCTGTGGATGCACTTCTCCAACTGTTGCAACGATTTCATTATCACAGAGCAGATCTGCTGTGCGTCCCGGATGCAGGTAGCTCTGACCACTCCGTACAGGAACGGTGGCCATACCCATTTCAGCAAGAATCCTTTCTGCCGCTCCTCTTGCTGTATAGAAACTCTCTCCCTCACCATAGAAACACAGAACCAGCTGTTCCTTTTCTGTCGGAAGACCCTCTTCTGTCTTATGGACCGGGTCAAATATACGTGAAAGCTCATACAGACGCGCTTTCTGATTGCCATGATTCATATTGCGTGCTGCAGTTGCGAGCACATCAGGTACAAGTGTCGTGCGCATCACAGAAGTATCTTCACCAAGGGGATTGCGGATTGCAAGCATGTTTCTGCGGGGATCATCCATGGGAAGTAGAAGCATGTCAAGCGTCTTGGGCGAGACAAAGGAATAGTTCATGATCTCATAAAAACCGAGACCCGTCAGCATGGAAGAAAGCCTTCTGCGAAGCTTCATCTTTTCACTTGTTCCGCCAGGTGTCGTTTCCCCGCGCAGAAGCGTCGATGGAATATGATCATATCCATAAACACGGAGAGCTTCTTCGCACAAGTCTGCCTCTCCGTACACATCCTGCCGATAATCTGGAACTTTGACGGTGAGACTGTCCCCTTCTCTGCAGACTTCGAAATGCAGTTCTGTAAGAATACGCTCAATTTCTTCGGGTTTGATCGGTACACCTGCACGCTTTGCAATACGTTCACAGCTGGCTTTCACAATCTGCTGCTCCAGGGGGTTCGGATAGATATCAATGATACCGCTGACCACATCCCCTGCATCCAGTTCATTGATCATCTGACAGGCACGATTGATTGCCTCCATGGCAGTCCTTGCAGATACACCTTTTTCGAAGCGGCCGGATGATTCCGTGCGAATACCGAGTGCACGGGCTGTCAAACGTGTCTGTGCATAATCGAAAACAGCGCATTCAAACATCAGCGTATGCGTTTTTTCTGTGATTTCAGATTCTTCGCCGCCCATGATGCCGGCAACACAGCTCGGTTTGGATGCATCGCAGATGACAAGCTGACCAGCCGTCAGCGGATGAGCTTTACCATCCAGCGTCGTAATATGCTCTCCTTCTTTTGCTTTCCGGACAATAATGTGATTACCCTCAACCATGTCCAGATCAAATGCATGCATGGGATGCCCAGTTTCAAGCATGACAAAGTTGGTAATATCGACGACATTGTTGATGGAACGCATACCAGCGCCATACAGATACTGACGCAGCCAAAGCGGGCTCGGTCCGACACGCACATCCCGGATTACACGGGCAATATATCTCGGACAGAGGTCCGTATCTTCAACGTCCACCCGAACGTAATCATGAATATCTCCACCGCATTCCTTTACAGCGACTTCAGGCTTGTGAAATTCCGTATGGCATGCGACAGCCGCCTCTCGTGCAATTCCCCACACCGAAAGACAGTCCGGCCTGTTCGCAAGAACCTCAAAATCCATAACTGTATCATCAAGGCCAAGGATCGGCTTCACGTCACTGCCCACTGGATAATCTTCATGAAATACCAGGATTCCCGCAGCTCCTACCGAAGGATACAGTTCCGGAGGAACACCAATCTCGTCTCCTGAGCAAATCATGCCCTCCGAAGGAACCCCACGAAGCTTTCCCTTTTTAATCTTGACTCCGCCGGGAAGATGTGCACCGACAAGAGCTACGGGAACGAGCTGTCCAGCTTCAACATTCGGTGCTCCGCATACCACCTGAATAGGTACTTCCTGACCCACATCAACGGTGCAAACATGCAGATGATCCGAATCGGGATGCTTCTCGCAGGTCAGTACACGGCCAACAACAATATTTGAAATTTCAGCACCGAGGTCCTCGTAGCCTTCTACCCCGTTTCCAATCATAATCATATTTTTCTGAAAGGTAGCTGCGTCCACATCACAGGGCGTATAAGCCTTGATCCATTTCATCGGGACTTTCATTTGTCTCTCATCCTCCTGTTACTTCCGAAACTGGCTGAGGAAGCGCACATCGCCCTCATACAAAAGCCGCATGTCTGAAATGCCATAACGGAGCATCGTGATACGCTCCAGACCAATACCAAAAGCAAAACCGGAATATACGCTTGAATCGATGCCGCACATTTCCAGCACTTTTGGATTCACCATGCCGCCACCCAGGACCTCAATCCAGCCAGTACCCTTACATATCCTGCATCCTTTTCCATGGCAGGAAGAACATGTCAGGTCAACCTCTGTAGAGGGTTCTGTGAACGGGAAAAAGCTCGGACGAAACCGGGTCGTGATTCCTTTACCATACAGTTTTTCAGCAAATGCATTCAATGTGCCGCGCAGATCCGCCATATTGACGTCCTTATCCACAACCAGGCCTTCCATCTGATGGAAAACAGGGCTATGTGTTGCATCGACTTCATCAGCTCTGTAGACGCGCCCGGGGCAAATGACACGGATCGGAGGTTTCCGGGAGAGCATGGCACGTGCTTGCATCGGACTGGTATGCGTGCGCAGAACGATGTTATCATCAACATAGAATGTATCCTGTGCATCGCGCGCAGGATGGTTCTTCGGGATGTTCATTAATTCGAAATTATAATGATCCAGTTCGACCTCAGGACCTTCAAGCACTTCAAAACCCATGCCGGTAAAGCATTCGATCAATTCGTCCATCACCATATTAATGGGGTGTGCGCTGCCAATCTGAGGAAGTTCCGCAGGCTGGGTTACATCGATCGTTTCTCTTTTCAGTGCCTCAGCCCTTTCTTTCTTCTTGATTTCTTCTGCTTTCGTTTCAAGCATTTCGGTCAGCTTTGCACGCGCTTCATTGATCATCTGACCTGCTTGAGGACGTTCTTCCGGTGAAAGCTGTCCCATTCCACGAAGCAGCGCTGTTAGCTCTCCCTTTTTTCCCAAGAGTCTGACACGAATATCTTCAAGATTCTGCGTGCTTGTTGCCCCCAAGAGTTCCTTTGTCATGGTTTCACGGATCTCACTGATTCGTTCCTTCATGCCCATCCTGCAATTTCTTCCTTTCATATTTATTCTGGCATAAAAAAATACTTTCATCCCGAAGGGACGAAAGCCAATGGCCACGTGGTACCACCCTATTTCCGCACACAATGTATGCGCTCGTTGCCTTTCACGCGGCCGAGGCGGCGAAGCCTACTGATCTTTCAGCTCCGCAGCTCAGGAGTGAATTACCGGTCAATCAACAGGACACTTGCACCATTTTGCCCCTCGCTAGGATGATTGATTCTCCGACATGGTCTCCTTCATTGCTTTTCAAGGCGGAATTATATCATTCACTTTATCTGTTGGCAAGAGTATTTTTCCGTGTTCATCAAAAACGATGGATTGATTTGCATAAAGGCCACGTTCAAAAAGCTGAGCAAACCGTGTAACGGATGCTATCATCTTTCTTGTGCTTGAAACGGACCCCCTGACCTGTTTTGTAATTATACAGTTTGCCTGCATTATCTTTCAAGACAGTGATCGATCACGAGCAAAGAAACGCTAACCACAGAAAAGTCTGTCTCTTGGCAGTTCCGTGAAAGCATTGT
>ONVN01000279.1 GCA_900321295.1 uncultured Eubacteriales bacterium | reverse complement strand
CATTTGCGTCTGGACAACCAAAATGATGGAGCATTTTGTGCTTTATTTTATTCCTTTTTCCACACTTATTGTTGAAGAGTCAAAAAATACAGATGCAAACAGCCTTCCCGAAGGGAAGGCTGTTTGCATCTATGCAGTTTACAGATTCGAGCAGACTGCCTCGGCTTTGACCCCGGGGATGGCGGTGAGGGCATCCTGCAGTTTCTGAATCCTTTCAGGGGCCGCGTCGACGGCGACAGAGATGATATTGATCTTTTTCTTCGGATAGGGAAGTCCCATACGGCCGATGATTTCATCGCCGTAGTCGTGCAGGACGGTATTGAGTGTGGCTGCAGCTTCCCGGTCTTCCACAATGATACTGATGACGGCAACTCTGGTTTCCATAACAATCTCCTTACTTCTGACCATAGTAGGCGTTGGGTCCATGCTTGCGCAGGTAATGCTTGTCCTGTACATGCTGCGGGGCAGGCTGTGTTGCAGGATCAATGGTGATGGTATCGAGTGCCATTTTGGCGACTTCCTCGAGAACGACCGCATGATAGACGGCCTGTGCGGCATCCTTGCCCCAGGTGAAGGGCCCATGGTTGCGGCAGATGACACCGGGAACGGCCTTGGGATCGAGATGACGTTCCGTGAAGGTCTCAATGATGACCTTGCCCGTGTTCCGCTCGTAATCCTCATCGACTTCCTCGGCCGTCAGGCTGCGGGCACAGGGGACCGGCCCGTAGAAATAGTCGGCATGGGTTGTTCCGTAACAGGGAATGTCACGGCCTGCCTGAGCCCAGGCGACGGCGTGCGGGCTGTGGGTGTGCACGATTCCGCCGAGGGTGGGGAAGGCGCGGTAGAGCTCAACATGGGTCTTTGTGTCGGAGGAAGGATTGAGATCACCTTCCACGATATGATTCTCCAGATCGACGATGACAAGCTTTTCAGGGGTCAGATCCTCATACTCGACGCCGGAAGGCTTGATGACGATAAGGCCCTTTTCACGGTCGATGCCTGAGACATTGCCCCAGGTATAAGTCACGAGATTGCGTCTGGGAAGCTCCATGTTGGCTTCCCACACCGCTTTGCGCAGTTCTTCAAGCATGGGAATCGACTCCTTTTTCTCCGGGATGGATCATCCGGTGGATGATGGTTCTATTTTAAAGCATTTCAGTTTTCGTGCAAGGGGGGATTCATTTTTTCCGGCAGGAAAGGCAAGGCCCCCGCGGCCGGCTCGGCAGCGGGGGTCAGCCGGGCAGCCTTACTTCAGTTTCCAGGCCAGATCCATCAGGAAGAGTTGTTCTTCCAGTTTTTCAGGGGTTGTATCCTTGGAAATGTGGACGAACTCGATATCCATCATGCGGGCCCAGTCATGCATCTGTTCTGCGGTTACGTCATAGCTGAGGACCGTATGGTGGGCACCGCCGGCCGTGATCCAGCACTCGACACCGGTGAGCAGGTCAGGCATGGCACGCCACATGACGCGGGCAACGGGCAGATTCGGCATGGGCATGATCGGTTTGACGGCTTCAATATCCTGAACGATCAGGCGCAGACGTCCGCCCATGTCGATGAGACTTACGACGATGCCTTTTCCTGCTTTGCCTTCAAAGACAAGACGGGCGGGATCCTTCGCATTCATGCCAATTCCCAGATGATGGGTCTCAATGCGCGGACGGTCAGCCGCCACAGAAGGGCAGACTTCCAGCATGTGTGCACCCAGGGAGTATTCACTGCCCTTGGCCAGATGATAAGTATAGTCTTCCATGAAGGCGGAAGCACCGTTGCCGTTCTCACCCATGGCTTTGAGGATGGCTGTCATGGCAGAGACCTTCCAGTCGCCCTCACCGCCGTATCCGTAGCCTTCGGCCATCAGGTGCTGGCTGGCCAGGCCGGGCAGCTGTTCCATGCCGTAGAGGTCCTGGAATGTGTTGGTGAATGCTTTGCAGCCTTCCCGGTCCATCATGCGGCGCATGGCGATTTCTTCCCTTGCCTGATAGCGGATCGCCGCAATGTTGTCGGTGGCGATGTCGTAGTGCTCTTCATAGACGCTGAAGAGTTGATCCACCTCTTCTTCGGTCACTTTGGCCATTTCTTTGACAAGGTCCCCGACGGCCCAGGTATTGACCTGCCAGCCGAGTTTGATCTGGGTTTCCACCTTGTCACCTTCGGTGACGGCAACTTCGCGCATGTTGTCGCCGAAACGCATGACCTTCATATCCCTGGAAACTGCCACACCGACGGCGGCCTTCATCCAGGAAGCAATGCGCTGCTGAACTTCGGCGTCCTGCCAGTAACCGGCGATCACTTTGCGCGGCATGCGCAGGCGGGCTGCAATGAAACCATGCTCACGGTCACCGTGGGCTGCCTGGTTGAGGTTCATGAAGTCCATGTCGATTTCATCATTGGGGATTTCACGGTTATACTGAGTGGCAAAGTGGCAGTAAGGCTTCTGAAGGTTGGCAAGTCCGTTGATCCACATTTTGGAGGGGGAGAAAGTGTGGCACCAGGTAATGATGCCCGCGCAGGACTTGTCATAGTTGGCTTCACGGACAACATCGGCGATCTCTGCATTGGTTTTGGCAGTGACCTTGTAGATGAGCGGATAGGGAAGAACACGGGAAAGTGCCTCGGCCATTTCCTGTGCACGGGAAGCAACGGTTTCCAGTACGTCAGGACCATAGAGGAACTGGGAACCTACAACAAACCAGAAAGAATACTTATTCATATTGAAACACTCCTTTATGAAAGAATTGTTCAGGCACCGGCTGGACATATGCCTGAGGATGCATGGATCACTGGTCATAAACGACCTTTTGGATGAAAGACTGGCATCAGGATTTCTGCTTGAAGCGGGTGTGGCACTTGGGGCAGTCCATTTCGACTTCTCCCTGGCCGCGTTTGAGGCGCATCAGGCTCTTGCAGCCCGGGCAGCGGAAATACTTGTATTCCCTGCGCATTTTCAGACGGAGCAGGAAGGCCTTGAGATTGAAACGGGTTTTCCGGGACCATGTGGTATACTTGCGGTTTTCCTCAGCACGCTTGGCGTTATTCTTGGAGAAGATACGGAAGAGCGTGTAGATTTCGCCGGCGTACCCAAGAAGGATCAGAAGCAGGGAGCCAAAGAGACTGCCGGCGAGCGAGATCAGAATGCTGGCTGAAAGGGTGAAAATCGAAAGTTCATCCACACCATGCCTGCCCGTCATAAAGCGGACGAGCCAGACGCGGAACTTATAGGTCAGGGATTTCAGCCAGGCAAGGATTTTGTCCATCAGAGCACCTCCAGAAGGGTTGGGGTTGGCGGCCGGTGTCTGCCGGCACATGGACATCATACCACACAATCCATGAAGTCAGCATGAACATTTGATGAGGAAAAGGGCAAATTCGGGGATGTTTCGTGAAAAAGCGGGAAAGGAGGGCTCGCCGAAAACGGAAGATGACAAAGGCGTCGGGCCGTGGTAAGATTCACAGCAGAACATGCAGGAAGGAGCATTCTCAATGAAGGTCTATTACAGCGGTATGGAAAACGGAAAAGCGTATGCCAGGACCGCAGAGATCCAGAAGGACACCTCCCGTTCCAACCGCGAAATGACACTGGTCTGTGCGTTTCCGGAGATGACTTATCAGACCGTCCAGGGATTTGGCGGAGCGCTGACCGATGCATCCGGCTATGTATACAGCCAGATGGATCCGGAAACCAGGAAAGAAGTCATTGAAACCTATTTCGGCCCCGGAGGCCTGGGATATACCTGGGGAAGAACGTCGATTGATTCCTCGGACTTTGGGACGGAAATGTATGCGGCCGATGACGACCCCGCCGACGAAGAACTGGAAAACATGGATTTTTCCAGATGTGATCGTTATGTGTTTCCGCTTCTCCGGGATGCAGCCGCTGAGGCCGGACAGCCTGTCCGTCTGATGCTGACCCCCTGGTCTCCGCCTGCCTATATGAAAAGCAATCAGTCCCGCGACCATGGCGGAAAACTGCTGGAAAAGTATGCAGACCGCTGGGCCCGGTACATGGTGAAAACCGTTGAGCATTTCCTGGAGGAGGGCATGGATGTCCGCCTGCTTTCCGTACAGAACGAACCCAATGCCAGCCAGACCTGGGACAGCTGCAACATGACCGGAGCGGATGAGCGTGCGTTTGTCCGCAACCATCTGGGCCCAGCCCTTCGTCAGCACGGTCTTCAGGACCGCCTGTGCCTGCTGATCTGGGACCATAACAAAGAGCGTGCACTGGACCGTGCGCTGGAGACAATCTCCGACGATACGATGAAGGAAATGGTTGGCGGTGTTGCCTTCCACTGGTATACCGGTGACCATTTCGAGGTCCTGCAGATGATCCGCGAGGTCCTCCCGGACAAGCGTCTGGTTTTCTCGGAAGGCTGTGTGGAGCACAGCGTGTACGGAGAGGATAAGGAACTGCTTGGTGCCGTGAAGTATGCCCATGAATATATCGGCGACCTGAATCATGGGGCAGATACCCTGATCGACTGGAACATTCTTCTGGATGAACAGGGAGGACCGAATCATGTGGCGAATTACTGCGACGCGCCGCTGATGTATGACCGGAAACAGAAAAAGCTGGTTCGGAAGATGTCCCTTGAATACATCGGACATTTCTCCAGGTATCTGAAGCCGGGAAGCCGGAGGATCGGGACGAGCAGCTATCACAGAGACCTGGAAGTGACCGCAGTGAGGAATCCCGACGGAACACTTGCTGTGGTTGTGCTCAATGCAGGGGAGGAAAAACGGGATTTCTTCCTGAAGGTGCACGAGGATTATTATCCCCTGTCCCTGGAGGGTTCCTCCATCCTGACGGCTGTCATTACGCCATAATGTTCACAGGAAAAAGCGGGGTTTCCCGCATTTTTTGTGAAAAAACCTGCCGCGGGACAGCCGCGGCAGGCAGGATCATTTATGGATTGTCAGCAGTGACAGCCTGTGCAGCCGTGCGGCCGGAGACAAAAATCTCAACGATCGCGTTGCCGCCCAGACGGTTGCCGCCATGGATACCACCGGTGACTTCGCCGGCAGCATAGAGACCGGCAATGGCCTTGCCCTCAGCATTGAGAACACGGCGGTCTGTATCCACCACAACGCCGCCCATGGTGTGATGGGTGGAGGGAGCCATGAGACGGATGGTCATCACGGTGTTGTCCAGATCATAGGAGTCCACATTGTAGGAACCGTCTTCATTCTTTTCCACATTGCCCACGGTGCGGCTGGCGATGGCCTTGCCGACATCCGGATACTGGCTCTTGGTCATGACAGCCATATCATAATCGCGGATGGTCTGAATGACAACAGCGGGGTCAGCCGTCACACCGAGTTTTTCGAAGAGCTCAGGCAGCTCAGCAATGGTGCGGCGATAGTAACGGCCCTCATAGTCGCCTTCGGCGAGCTGCATGGGAGCAGGCATGACCTGTTCCTTGTTGTAGAACTCAAGGAAGACACCCTTGGTACCGTTGACGGTCATGCCGTTGCGGAATTCAGCCAGGGACAGCACATCGCGCTCAGAACCTTCATCCACAAAGCGATGACCGGTCATCGGGTTGATCCAGCAGGCATAGTTGCCGCCGCCGAAAGCGAGGTTGCCGTTGTCAATCCAGGAGATCGGCATCAGCTGGGTGAAGCCCATACCTGTAGTGGCTGCGCCGACAGCTTCTGCCATGGCGATACCGTCACCCTGGAGGGAGGAGCGGTTGGTCGTTTTGGTGGCGGTGGAGAGGTATTCAGAGGACCAGTAGACATTCTTGTCGACGACTTCAGAGAGGTTGGCAGCATAACCGCCAGTGGCAAGAATGACGCCCTTGGTGGCATGGGCCGTGACTTCTGTGCCGTTATAGCGGACAGCCTTCACACCGGTTACACGGCCTTCTTCTACGATCAGTTCTTCAGCGGAAGTGCGGAGCATCACCTGATTGGCTTCATTGGCCTTGAGGAAAGCCGTCATGGGAGCCATGAAGTAAGTACCCCAGCGGCCGCCGTAGGATTCGGTTTCGCCGTCTCCGTCCGTGTCGACATTGGCACCGACGAATTCGTTTTCACGATACCACAGAGCACCGATGAGGGTAGGCTGGGTGTCTTCCACGAAGGTGGAGCCCATGGATTCGAGCCAGGGCTTGAGGTCCTGACCGCCAAGAACAAACTGCTTGACGAGATCCACGTTGCCATAGATCCACTGGGTCTTGTCCGCGCTCTGACGGAGGCCGCCGTAGTAGGTCTGGAAGATGTGCAGGTTCAGGGTGGAGAACAGGGTCAGCTGGTTTTCGGGAGTACCTGCATCCAGCTGGGGCTGTGCCCAGTCAAGATAAGCCTGGATCTCAGACTTGAGGGCTTTGAGGGTATCGAGATATTCAGCGTGCACGCCATGCTTGGAAAGCTCAAGTGCATCGCCTGCGACAAACTCGTTGTTGACATAATAGTCAGCATCAAAGGGTTCTTCGTTCCAGTTGAGGATCATCTTGAGCTCGTCGATGCACCCCTGAACGGACTTGCATTTGTTGTAGGTGTTGCCGTCATAGCCCACACCGGTGACAGCATCCGGATCGGAGGGATCCCAGACCAGGTAGGGCATCACACTCTGATACTGACCGCCGGAAACAAGGGTGTTGCCGCCGACTTCAGCATTCTTTTCGATGACCAGAACGGTGTTGCCATCCTGAGCAGCCTGGGCCGCAGCAGCGATACCGGCGCCGCCGGCACCGACAATGACGACATCATAGGTCACATCGATGGGAGCGTCGGCTTCATGGGCAACCTTGGCAGCCTTGAAGGCGTCGAGATTGGTGCATTCGGCCTGTTCAGCTGCTGCGTTCACCGCTTCGCGAAGAGCGCGGGAGGAAAAGGTGGCTCCGGCAACGGCATCCACACCGCTTCCGTTGGCAGCCAGCATATCCGCGATCATGGGAGCAAAAGCGATATCGCCGACATGAGCCGTTTCAGTGGATTTCACCACCTGTACATCGGTGATGGCACTGTCAGAGAAGGTCACGGCAAAGGTGGAAGGTCCGTTGTAGCCTTCTGCAGTGGCTTCATAGGTGCCTGCTTTGAAAGCGACAGGGGCATCACTGACGCCGCCGGCCAGGGCAGCCTTGACAACGTCCAGGACGGCTGTGCTGGTGAAGGTGGCACCCGTGGTGGCGTCCAGACCGTCGATGTTGCCCTGCTCAAGGATGGCAGAGATCAGCTTTTCCACGGTGTCTTCACGGGCAATTCCGGCGAGGGTGTAGGTTTCACCGGAGTCATCCACCTCAAGGCCGGTCACTTTGCCGTCTTCGAGGGTGACGGTGACATTCACGTCGCTGGCAAAACCCGTTGAGGAGCCAGTGTATGTTGTCGGGTCAGCCGCGGCAAAAGACACGACCGACAGCAGCATGGCACAGGCCAGCAGAAAAGATAGCATTTTTCTCATATCTTTTTTCCTCCAATAAATAGTATAGAAGGACAACCAAAATCATTTTATAGCAACGGGATTCTTTGTCAAGTATTTATCAATCTGATGACAAAAAATAGATATATCCTGGGAACCATATGAAAAAGACCCGCGGCATATGGCGGGGCGTCATAAAACAGTAACTGTTTAAGAATTGAAAAAAGATGAAAAGGCGTGGCTTGGGTCACGCCTTTTCACTTGCTAAAAGCTCATTCAGAGGGATGAATCCCAGTCCATCGTACTGGATGTGGATAT
>ONVN01000083.1 GCA_900321295.1 uncultured Eubacteriales bacterium | reverse complement strand
CTGTGCAGTTCGTCATAGTGCACTCTTCCTGCCTGGGCTTTGGGAGACTGAAGAAAGGAACCCGTCACTTTGCCATCAATTGATGTAAGCATATGACAGATGATTCTCGGTCGATCCATAAAACCTCTCCTCACGCAACAAAATGAGTCTACAATTGATAAGACCGTTTCAGGGCAATCCGGATTCAGAACCAGTCATGCTTTTTGAAATACCAGGTACATGCAACTGCAACGAACACCGAAACAACAATCACCACCGGATACCCCCATGATGCCTGGATCAGCGGCATATTCGTAAAATTCATGCCGTACCATCCTGCAATGAGGGTCAGCGGCAGAAAAATCGTGCTCACTGCAGTCAGAACACCCATCAGATGGTTCTGCTTGTCCTGCTGCTGGGACTGATAAAGCTCGCGGATCTGCACAGTATGCTCCCGGACCCCTGCTGCCACATCCTCCAGGCGCATGACGCGTTTGGTAAATAGTTCAAAATAACGGAGACGGCCTTTCTTGAAGAAACCGTTTTCATTTTCTTCCAGTTCCTGCCCCAGATCCATCAGCTGTTCATAATGGACACGCAGGGTTTTCAGATCATTGCGCATGTCAATGATCTTCTCCATCTGTCCCTCAAGTTTGCCTTCCAGGATTTCATCCTCCATCGTGCTGAGTATTTCTTCACGTTCTTCAAGAAGGGAAAGGTCAGATGCAATCAGGGACTCAAGAAAATCGTACAGAAACCGCTCCAGGGACGGATTCTTCCATCTTTTGCTTCGTGCAATACTGCTGATCAGCTTCTCTGCACCGCTTCCAGCATCAATGAAAACAATGCCTCTCTCATCCAATGCAAAGCCGAACGTCACTGGGTCATCCGCCAGGTCGGTTCGTTTTGGAATGGAAAAAGACCCCGTCAGTGAATCCACGTTCACTTCCGCTTTTGTCATGCCCAGGTTATAGGATAGTTCCAGATCGATACCCATGGAGAATTGTTCCTTGTGTTCGTTCCATTCTTCCGGAGACAGAACACAGATATAATTTTCCTGTACTGCCATGATATCATCAGGTGAAACCGGAGACAGTTGTTCTCGAATCAGAAAACACTGCATTGTTTCTTTCCCTCCTGCTTGTCACCAATATTCGTATTGTACCATACTCTTTTTCAAGATGGAAGAGTCTGCACGACCCGCTTCCCACTCCCGCACCATATGCTATAATCACATTATGCAGGAAGACCGGCACAGACTTCGATTGGCCAGGCTGTCAAGCCTTTCTTCCCTGCCATTCACTTTTCGTGGAGGAATTTGTATGACCTGGACACAGACGGATATTCATGCCCTTCTCGAGAAACAGAAGACCTTTTTTCAGACGGGAGCAACACTTTCCATCGACTTCCGCCTTGAAATGCTCCGCAAGCTGCGGAACGCTGTGAGAGCTCATGAGACTGATCTGACCAGTGCCCTGGAAAAGGATCTCGGAAGAAGTCCTGCAGAAGGCTTTTTCTGTGATGTCGGGACCCTTGTGCTTGAAATCAATGAAATACTGCGAGGGCTCCGGAGATGGTCCAGGCCGGAGTATCATTTCAGCGGGCTGGTCTGCTTTCCCAGTATTCTGACCCGGGTCTATAAGCTTCCCTATGGTCAGACCTTGATCATCAGCCCCTTTAATTTCCCTTTTCTGCTCTCCCTGGGTCCTCTTGCGGCAAGCCTCGCCGGTGGCAACACAGCGATCATCAAGGCCAGTTCCAAATCATGCCATGCAACAGAGGTTCTTCTCCGGCTTATCGTTGAGACGTTCCCTCCCGAATATGTAGCCGTCATTGACGGTGGTCATGACGTGGCTGATCTCTGTCTTCAGGAGCGCTTTGACAAGATTTTCTACACAGGCTCCCCCTCCGTTGCAAAGCATGTTCTTCAGGAGGCGTCCAAAAACCTGACACCGGTCGCTCTGGAGCTTGGCGGTGAGACCGGAAACTGGTGCATTGTCCGGAAAGACGCTGACCTGCAGGATGCAGCAAGGAAGATTGCCTTTTTCAAACTGCTGAACGCGGGGCAGATCTGTATCAACATCAACCAGGTCGCAGTCGCCCGTGAATGTGCGGAAGAATTCCTCCGACTGCTGAAATCCGAATTCACCCGCCAGATTGGTCAGGATGCATTGTTGCATCCGGAATACCCGCACCTGATCACTTCCGCCGCTTTTGATCAATGTGCTGCAGAGGCAGAACGCTATCGTGAACGGATTCTCTACGGTGGTCAGGGATGCAGGGAAACGCTCCGCTATCAGCCCACCATCATTTATCCTGTTCGTGCAGATGAGCCGATTGTCATGCATGAGCTTTTCAGTCCTCTCCTGCCTGTTGTTCCTTACGATGATGACAAAGCAGATGATCTGCTGAAACTGATCGGTAATCGTGAACACCCGCTTGCTCTGTACCTTTTCACAAAAGACAGAAAATGGGCAAATTCTGTCATGCAGTCCCAGCAGTATGGTGGCGGGTGCATTAATGAAGTCTGTCTGCATCTGATGGTCAAGGGGGTTCCCTTCAACGGTACCGGTCATTCAGGGATGGGCGCTTATCATGGCCTGTGGGGGTTCCGTGAATTTACGCACCCTTCAACCGTCCTGACCGGATCGACACACATGAATCTTCCGCTTCGTGAGCATCCCTTCACCAAATCAAAGCTGCGTCTGATCCGGCTTTTTGAGCGCTGACTGTTTGGAAATCGTTGTGTCCATTGAACAGCTCTTATCCCTTTGATTTGTCCCGGCTGAATCTGTCACTCAAACACCAAAGCAGCATTCTGAACCCTTCACGGGGTCCGGAATGCTGCTTTTTCTCTGCATGTCCTCCTTCAGTTTCCGTTCAGTATTTGTTATGCACTTTTTCAATGAAGCACAGAAGATCCTTCACAGTGATTTCCTGCCCGTCATCCAGTACAGCCTTTCCACTCATCCTTCCAAACACCTGGTGCTGGTCGGAAACGATGAACTTGAAATCCATTTTTGCACTGCGGTCCAGGACGGGGAGAAATGTCATTTCAAAGCGGCCGGATTCCTCATGAATCGTCCATGGCTCCATATACCTTGGACTGTCCATATCATAGAGACTGACGTCTCCCGGAATGCGGATTTCAAGATCATCCAGCTTATGCGCCTTGCCGTTATAAAAGATGACATTTTCAGTCGCCGCCTTTGTATTTCCAAAGCCGTAGCCGATATTGAATCCAAAATCATGGCCATTTATAACCTGATTTCCGCTCCCCCAGTACCATGTATTGTCGTAGGTCCAGACGCCGCGTCCCCAGTCCAGAGTTCCGAAATCTCTTTCCGGGTCCAGGGTGAAAACTTCCCCGCCATACGCAATGGTTCCCGAGGCTCTCATACAATTGATCTTCTGGTTGTAATAGAACGCATACTTTCTGTCCCATGGCGTTGCAATCACCATGGTATCCATGTCCGGTTCCCGCAGAACCACATTCACTTTAAGATCTTTATCCTCATGGAAACCCGTGTAGACGCCTCGGATCTCTCGTGTTCCGGGGTTCTTCCGGTAGGTCAGAGAAAGCTTTCGATCGTTATAGACAACATTTCCCTCGGAGGAAGAAACAGGCATATGCAGTTTTCCCATAGGAAAAACATTCAGAATCGTGGAGGTATGCTCCCAGCACGGTTTATCGAGAAACAGAATCGAACAGGACTGCAGTCCGACATATCCATCATCCGAAATCGTAAACGCTGCTGCAAAACTCTTCTCTCCCTGCGCTTTTCCATCATGGAGAACGAGATAATAGTCCCATTCCTTGATTCGCATCTTCTGTGCACGGATACTGTTCCGGTTGTATGTCCATATCTGTTTTCTTGCCCATCCAGGTTCAATTATTTCCCCCTGATCATCCAGAAGGGGATGAGAATCTGTCACTTCGTGGTTTCTCATAAATGAATGCCTCCCCTATGCTGTTCTTCATGGCCCCTATTGTGCTCCTGATGACTCCGAGTGTCAACCGGCCTGCTGATTCGATTCGGATTCAGCACTTTGATTGACGTGCGTATGATTAAAATATATAATAAGTACAGATAAAAGTGATCATGAACCCCTCTCTACTGAAGGAGGTCTCTGCCATGAAAAAAAGCATATTTCTCTTTTTCCTGACGCTTTGTCTTCTTTTCTCTGTCTGTGCATTGGGTGAATCGAGCAGCTTTGCTCTGGATTCGTTCTATGCAGGCATCATTGATTACAAAGGTTCTGATAGCGAAGTCATCGTACCGGGTGAGATTGACGGTCACCCCATTTATACAATCCATATGCATGGTTTTTTTCATGATGACTCCATCACTGAGCTCACCTTTGAAGAACCGATTCATACATTTGACATAGGTGCCGTAGCCTATCTGGATCACCTTGTCCAGATTCATCTTCCTGAGTCTCTCCGGATTATCGGCAGAAACAACTTAACGAACTTTCCTCTTCTGGAATCCATTACGGTACCCGCTGGAGTCCGGTATATCGGCATGTCCAGCTTTTCCTACTGTGATGCACTGCAGTCGGTCACTTTTTTAGGGGACGCTCCATATATTGAAACCAGCTGCTTCAGTGGTCTTTCCAACAGCTTTACCTGTTACGTACCGGATGATCAGTTCGATGCCTATCGTGCCATCATTCCTGAAAAGATCACGGTTCAGCCTTCCGGGAAAGCTTCCATAAAGATCGACCTGCATGTGCCGGAATCCGACT
>ONVN01000177.1 GCA_900321295.1 uncultured Eubacteriales bacterium | reverse complement strand
GCGGTCGCCCAGAAGTGGAAATCCCCGTGAGGAAAACTGTACACGGATCTGATGGGTACGTCCCGTTGCCAGCTCAACGGAGAACAAAGTGTGTCCGATGGGATTCCGTGCCAGAATCCTATAGCTGAGTTCTGCGGTTTTGACCCCCTTACGCATCCGGTCAACAACATATGCTTTCTGTTTTAAGCGATCCCAATACAAGAAATCGGTCCATGTGTCCGAAGAAGCGGCAGGAGCATCTTCGCATACGGCCAGATAACCTTTGTGAAAATGACGTTCTGCGATTTCATGGCTTAACCGTCCGGCAGTACGGGCATCCAGGGCATAGACCATCACACCACCAGTCGGCTTGTCAAGACGATGCACCGTGAAAATCCGTTCCGAAGAAACCTGAAGTCGGTCCGCAAGCAGTTCGGGCATGCCGCCAGGTCCATGTTCAGACAAAACACCCGGATCTTTTACAGCAACAACATAGTACTGGTTTTGAAATAATATCTTCATGTTTTATCAAAATCCGGCAATGATGTCCGGTGTCAGTGCACGTATTGTTTCCGTAGCAATACGGACGGTCGACTCAAAATCAGCCATGGAGGAAATGCAGTTCATGGAATGGATATATCGAACCGGAACGCCGGCAACAACAACAGGAACCCCGTCCAGTGAAGTATGAATAATTGCACCGTCATTTCCGCCGCCTTCTCGTACGGATGCCTGAACTGGAATGTCCTTGGAAGCCGCAAGATCAAGTACAAAACGCTGATAACGAGGAGAACAGATAACAGATACATCACGGAATCGGAACATGGACCCTTTTTTCAAAGCAGTTTGGATAGCATAAGGTTCTGTAAAAGTGTCATCAGCAGGACAGCCCTCAAAGACAAAGGCAATATCAGGCTTTGCACGCATCACAGAAACTTTGCAGCCCCTTTCACCGACTTCTTCCTGAGAAGAAAGAACGCCAATAATATCAACGGGGAGATCAACGCCTTCAAGGCGATGCAGGACTTCCAGCAGTGCGGCAACTCCGATTCTGCAGTCAAAAGCTTTTCCGAACAGCAGGTCATGAACTGTGTCCTGGTGAAACCGGGTTGCTGGGACGACAGGTTCCCCAATACGAATACGAAAATCATGAACCGCTTCTTCGAAGCTCGTAGCACCTATGTCAATCACGAGACTCGACAGTTCAGGAATACCTCCGTTTTTTTCTGCAGCCGTCATAAAATGCACAGGCTTACATGCAATAATGCCGGGTATGTATTTCCCGTCTGCATTGCGGACGAGAACATCCGCTGAGGACAGGGACATTGTATTCCATCCGCCGAGCGTGACGAATCGGAGGGTCCCATTGGGTTTGATGGAATGAATCATAAATCCAACTTCATCACTGTGAGCATCAAGCATCAGGCGTGGACGATTCCCTTTGTTTTCCTTGCGATGAATATACAGATTCCGCATATGATCTTCATCGATCCTGCCTATATCCTTAGCCCATGTGCGGGCAACCTGTAAAACCTCATCTTCGAATCCAGAAGGTCCAAAAGCATCGGAAAGTTGCTGAATCAGGGTTACAGAGTTCCAGTTTTCCATAGAAGCACCTGCCCATTCTGTTGAGAAATGTTCGATTGTAAAAACAGTATCCGTTACTTCAGAATCACCGCATCGCCAACCTGACCTTCCACCTTCAGCTCCTGATCAAACTGGTTCACATTTTCGAGGACCAACCCCCGGCCGGCTGTTGGTTCAATCCCTTCTGCCATAATGCATACCATGGGTTCATGGCTTGGATTGACGTGCACAGAAACATCGCGCATGATCAGCTGCTCAACAGGCGCTTCAGGAAGTCCAAGGACATATCCAACATTTGCTGCATTGTCGGCCTTGACATGCTCCATCATGATCGTTCCAATACTGGGGGTTCTGTCATCAACCGGGAGCTTTTCCCTTGTCTGTACATAAGGACTGTGGCCATCAGGATCACAGTAATACATACTGTTCACGGCGAGCGGAACCAGAACGTAGTCCATGATCACATGGTCCATGCAGATGCGGTCAATCCTTCCCTGTTTCCCTCGGCCTCTGCGTGTTTTGACCCGAAGCCCGCGGTCTGTGTGGACCATCATGCAATGGTGAATCCTTACATCGTGGACACCGCCCGCCATTTCCGAACCTATGGTAACCCCACCATGGCCATTTTCCATAAGGCAGTGTGCGATCTCAAGGTCAGAACAGCTCTTCTTATACCTTTGTCCCATGTAAATCTTCCCGGATTTTATTGCGATGCAGTCATCTCCCACGGAGAAATGAATACCAAAAACATGCACGCGGGAGCAGCTTTCAGGGTCAAACCCGTCTGTGTTTGGACTGTTGGAGGGGGCAGAAATCTTCAGCTGATAAAAACCCAGGTCATCCGAAAAATAAGGATGAACATTCCATGAAGGGGATCTTCTGATGGTTATTCCCTGGAAATCAATGTGTGTGCAATGATTCAGGAAAATCATTCTGGGACGGAAAGCATCGCGTTTCACCTTGTGCTGAATCCACCAGTCACCAAGGTCTCCCTGACCATCAAGCACCCCTTCACCATATACAAGAACATCTTCCACATGAATTCCTGTGAGAAGGGCTGCAAAGCTGCTGAGCGGGTTTCCCTCCCATGAGCCGAAATTCAAATCATCCTGTTCATCAAAGGTCTGAATCATACCTGGAAGAATCGGAAACTCATTCCTGTCTGTGCGCAGGAGCAGCACAGCATCCTTGACAAGCTCAATACGGATATGGCTTTTCAGAAATAAAGGACAGGTACTATAGGTTCCTTTAGGGATCAGAACTCTGCCATTTTCAGGACAGCAGGCGATAGCAGCCTGAATGGCATTTGTGTCATTGTGCACTCCATCGCCGACAGCACCAAAATCAAGAACATTGAGGGTCGCAGATTCTTCTTTTGTATGAATTCTGTGATGCTGCGCAAGACTTCCAGTGCCGATTGTGATGTCCACGTCACTGTCAGGAATCAGGTTCCAGATGGATGTGATGACATTCACCGTATCACATACCCAGGTTCCGTTCACAAAAATGGAAACAGGTTCATCGAGCGTGAAGAAATGTTCCTCATCGAGCTGAATCACCGCACTGCGATTTCCTACAAAAAGACATTTGGAATTCATATTTACCTCCGCAAATAGGCCGCTTCAGCCGCTGTCATGACAAAAGCAAATCCTGCAGATTTGTCATCATGGCAAAAGTCTGCAGATGCTTCATGTGGGATACATTTCAGACAATTGTTATCTGTTTGCAGTTCGATATGTAAAAATGGAACCATGTTCACGGTACCATTCCCGTCCAAGAGAGCATGGTTTACGATGCTTTCAAAGATATCCAACCCGATTTGCAGGTATTTTTCATCCAGAACGTGCAGTCTGACCGCTTTGAGAATAGCATAAGCAATCATGGATGACCCGAAAGTATCAAGAGAATTGTCAGCGGATGCGGGAAGATCCACCAGCCGATAAAAAAGATGAGACAAAGGTTCCTGATATGATAAGATTCCCTTTACCCCTTCTCTCAAAAGATCGATCAATAAACGATAATGTTCATAAAGCTGCTCATCGCACAATTCAATGCAATCGACCAGAGACATCATACACAGGCCAATGGCACGGACTGAGAATTCTGAAGAGCGGCCTGTCCTGGGATCACTCCAGGACTGCTGATGTGCTTCATCATATGCTTGTGCATATACCTTTTTTTCCGGATCAAACAAATAACGACGCACATTCATGAACTGCTCAGAAATATCACCGAGGCGACTAAACGAATCGAACGCCCGTTCATAAGCCATATAAAATGGATACACCGCATAAAGACCTTCAAGCCAGATCTGATTCGGGTGATTGCTGCTGTACCAGAAATTGCCGCATTTGCATCTTGAAGACGCAAGAAGCATCTTGAACTGGCCTTCAATCGCTTTTCTGTATTTTTCCTCGTTTGTTTCATGGTATGCAAAAAACAGGGCTCTGGAAATCTTAAGATTGGCGATTCCCGGATTCTGGCCAAAGAATGAAACAGAGCCATCATCCCGAACATATGTATGAAGAAAGTTTATGACGTAATCTTTATAACAGCTTTCTCCCGTTGCTTCATAGTACTGAACAGAGGCAAGCAGATTGCAGCCATCCTCATCGTTCCAGTTGCCGCGGTCCATCAGATGACATCTGGCATATTCCATCAGGTAACAATCCAATTTTTGATGCATGTCAATACACTCCGTTTCTTAAGACCCGATTATGATGAAAGAAGACCATCAGGAAATCTTTTCATTCCGTCTTGTTGCTTTTTCCTGAAGAATTTGTCTGTGTGGCATTCCGCAAAAGAATGAAAAGAAAAACTCAGAGGAAGGAACAGGTGTTTTGAACGATTCCTAAACCATCCTTTCTGAGCAGAATGATATTTGTTTGCGTTGCAAATTGATTATATGGGCTCAAGAAAGCAGTGTCAAGCTTTGGAAAAAAGACCCATGATGCTTGTGTATCTTACGGGACAGGATCCACCGCAATAATCTCGTTCATGCTGACTTCAAAAATTTCCGATAACACAACCAGACTGTCAACACTAGGCAGCGTTTCCCCTTTCTGCCACCTATATATCGTGTGCGGTGTGGAGAAACCAAGAACGACCGCGAGATCCTGGGCGGACATACCCTTTTCGGCACGCAAAGATAAGATGTTTTCTCCTGTACGCT
>ONVN01000292.1 GCA_900321295.1 uncultured Eubacteriales bacterium | reverse complement strand
CTCTTGCCGGAGAGGCCGAAGCGGCGGAAGATCCGGTCCATGATGAAAGCGATACGGGCCATATAGCCGCAGTCTTCAAGAATGCACAGCAGCAGGAAGAGGACGAGCATCTGCGGGACAAAACCGAGCACAGCGCCGACACCGGCGAAAATGCCGTCCGCGACCAGACCGGTGAGCCAGTCGGCTGCACCGAGATTCTGCATAATGGTGCGGGATGCCATAATGCCGGGCACACCGCAGCCGGTGCCGATCAGCATGGGGATAAACGATTTGCCGGAGAGTCCGAATTTCCGGAAAATACGGTCCAGCACGAAAGCAATGCGTGCCATATAACCGCAGGCTTCCAGGAATGCAAGGAGCAGGAAGAGAACGAGCATCTGCGGGACAAAACCGAGCACAGCGCCGACGCCGGCCACAATGCCGTCCAGGATGAGGCCCTTAAGCCAGTCTGCTGTATTCAGCCGATCCAGAAGGTCTTCCAGCATCACCGGAATACCGGGCACCCAGGTTCCGTAGCCCGCAGGATCCGGAGCGCCGATCTCTGTCTTGTATCCGTCCTCCGTGCTCAGGTATTCGCTGACTGCTGTGCGCAGGGCTTCCTTGTCCGTGCCCGGGTGTTCCTCAATGGCCAGGGTTTCCTCATCCTGCGTGATATAGGTCACGCTGGCATCCTCCGGGGTCGCTTCCAGAAGGGCCTGCAGGAACGTTTCAGGGCCCTCCGCTTCCGTCTCCACCTGATACGTCTCGGAAAAAGCTTGAATGATCTGGTCGGAATCGCCGTACCGTTCGCAGGCCTCTTCATATTCTTTGCTGCCGTTTCCGAACAGATGCCAGCCGTCCCCGAACAGGCCGTCATTCGCCCAGTCGGTGGCAGGCTGACCGACGCCGACCATGGCCAGCCAGTAAACAGCAAACATGATGACTGCAAAGATCGGCAGACCAAGCCAGCGGTTGGTCACGACCCGGTCGATTTTGTCCGATGTGCTCAGCGAGCCTGTGCTGTGCTTTCTGTAGCAGGTCTTGATGACTTTTGCAATATAAACGTATCGTTCGTTGGTAATGATACTTTCCGCATCATCATCCAGTTCTTTTTCCGCAGCGGCAATGTCCTTTTCAATATGCTCCATCAGGGAAGGTTCAATATGCAGCTGCTCCAGAACCTTCTCATCCCGTTCAAAGACCTTGATGGCGTACCATCTCTGCTGTTCATCGGGAAGACCATGGACAACCGCTTCCTCAATGTGGGCAAGGGCATGCTCCACAGGGCCGGAGAACGTGTGCATGGGCACAGTTTTTGTTTCCTTTGCCGCCCGGACAGCCGCTTCTGCTGCCTCCATAACGCCCGTTCCCTTCAGGGCAGAGATTTCCACAATGGTGCATCCCAACTGACGGGACAGCTCCTTTGTGTCAATCCGGTCATCGTTTTTCCGGACAACGTCCATCATGTTGATGGCCACGACCACCGGAATCCCCAGTTCCACAAGCTGTGTGGTCAGATAGAGGTTGCGTTCCAGGTTTGTGCCGTCCACAATGTTCAGGATCGCATCGGGCCGCTCTCCCACGAGATAGTTTCTTGCAACAACTTCTTCGAGCGTATAGGGAGACAGGCTGTAAATACCCGGAAGATCCGTGATAACAATGTCATCATGCTTTTTCAGGCGGCCTTCCTTTTTTTCAACCGTTACGCCCGGCCAGTTGCCGACGAACTGGTTGGAACCTGTCAGTGCGTTAAACAGGGTGGTCTTGCCGCTGTTCGGGTTGCCTGCAAGCGCAATTCGGATACTCATGCACGAAAACCTTCTTTCTTATTCCACTTCAATGCTTTCCGCATCAGCCTTGCGGAGTGAAAGCTCATACCCGCGGATGGTGATTTCGATCGGATCGCCCAGCGGAGCAACCTTCCGCACATAGACTTCGATCCCCTTTGTAATGCCCATATCCATGATCCTGCGTTTGATCGCTCCTTCACCATGAATCCTGACAACCTTTGCCGTTTCGCCAATCTGAATATCCCTGAGTGTACGCATACCCTCTGCCTCCTTCAAATCATGATCTTCCGGGCAAGTTCATCATTGATGGCCACCCGGGATTCCTTTACCTTGACGATCAGATTCCCGTTCAGTGAAGAGATCACCGTCACGCTGCCGCCCACCACAAAACCAAGGTTTTCCAGATGCTTTTTTGTCTCAGGGCTGCCTCCGATTTTCCGGATAATGACCTCTTCCCCCACCGTCGCATAGATCAGCGGAATCATATGTCCCCTCCTCATGGGTACTGTCAGCATGAAAGTTTCGCGGTGCGCCGTGCCGGCTGCAGCTTTCCGCTGCCTCCCGCGATCGTTTTTCGAGTTAGTTCGCCTTAACTAACCGTTATGTATCCTACTACAGATTTCTAACATTACAATAAACTAATTCTAAATATTTTCTAAATTTCGTTTCCTCTCCTGCAGGAGCCGGAGTTCTGCCCTGTTCTCTTCTTCGGCAAAGCGGCCGGACCAAAAGAAAAAAGATGGTCTGACAATGCATTCCATCTTTCATGCCATGAACGCAGAACTTTCTTTTCTGAACCTGTATCCTGTTCCCCAGACAGTCTGGATGTATCGGGGTTTCGACGGGTCTTCCTCCAGTTTTTCCCGGAGCCGGTTGACATGAACCGTCACGGTTGCCGGATCCCCGACGGCTTCCATTCCCCAGACATGTTCATACAGGGTTTCCTTTGAGAACACCACACCCGGACTGGAAGCCAGGAACAGGAGCAGGTCAAATTCCCGGTTGGTGAGAAGGACTGTTTTTCCCTGCACCTGCACTTCGCGGAAAGGAACATGAATCACAATTCCTTCCGCTTCGATGGTGTCCCCCGGCTCCACAGCACCGGAAAACTTCCGCACCAGCCGGTCATACATCCGAAGATTCGCCTGAACCCGGGCTGTCAGTTCCGATGGCTGGAACGGTTTGGTGATATAGTCATCCGCCCCGACGCCAAGTCCGCGGACCACATCCATGCTCTCCTTCCGGGCACTCACCATCAAGATCGGGATATCCTTCGTTTTCCGGACTGCCCGGCAGATTTCAAAACCGCTGATACCGGGAAGCGTGATATCCAGGATCAGCAGGTCATACTTTCCTTCTTCTGCCATCCGCAGACCGTCCATGCCATTCTCACAGATCTCGGCATGATATCCCGCTGCTTCCAGATAATCCCGTTCCAGTTCCGCCACCGGCCGGTCATCCTCTATGATCAGAATGCTTCTCATGATCCCGCTGTCCTTTCCAAAGCGCGATTGGATCCTCCGTTTCACGGATTCTCCGCCTGCACCGCGCCGTACACATCAGGCTGAATATAGCATACCCTTTTCCGGGGGTCAACGTCCGCTCTGCACACACATTGGTCCGAATCCCCTGTCTTCAAGCCCGGGCACGCCCTTCTTTTGTCCGGATGTTTGCTTTTCTGCACGCCGGATGTTGTCTGTCATAGACGAAAGTCCTCCTTTTGGGCTCATTTTTTGTGCTTGTTGTCCGGACTTTCCGCATTTTTTTCCATGATTTGTCCAGTATTCAGAGAGAAAAACCGACATTTCGACTGCGTGGCCCGACATAAATCCATAGTCTATGTCAACATAGGACCATATAATGAAACCATCCCTTTCAGCAGAAAGCTGAAACAATATAAGGAGGACAGTTTTATGAGAAAACTGCTTAGTCTCGCTCTGGCTGTCATGATGCTTCTCGCGGTCATGCTGCCCGTCGCCGTTTCGGCAGATGAACCTGTCACCATTTCCTTCTTCGACAAGAACTCCGGTGTCCGCGAGTTTACCGATCCCGTCGCAAAAGAACTGGAAGCCCGCACCGGCATCAAGCTTGACCTGATCAGCCCCTCCGGCAACCCCGGTGAAAAACTGAGTCTGATGCTTGCCGGTCTGAACTATCCGGACATCGTCCTCATGGACCGTTCCTCCGACATTGTCAACCAGTACATCGAAGCAGGTGCTCTTGTCAACCTGTCCGATTACCTGGATCAGATGCCCAACGTTGTGGCCATGTACGGCGACACGCTGAACAAGACCCGTTATTCCGACGGCAACAACTACTACCTCTCCAACTGGTACGGCTACGATCCCGATCCCGTCAACGGCTTCATCTGCCGCTATGACTACATGATCGAACTGGTCGGCCAGGAGCGTGCTGACTCTGCCGAGCCCTTCACCTATTCCGAATTCAAGGCCATCCTTGAACAGTTCAAGGCCGCCCATCCCGACACCAAGAACGCTCTGGTCATCGGTGAGCCCGGTTCCGGTTCCATCAACGGCACCTTCGCCGGCATGAACAGCATCTATCCCTACTATGTATCCGAAGGCAAACTGTACTTCTCCGTCCGTGATCCTCACTTCATTGATGCCATCCATCAGATGAACGAACTCTACAGAGCAGGCATCCTGGATGCTGAATGGACCAGCAACAACAGCGAACTGCGCAACCAGAAGCTGTCCAACCCCGGTGCCCTGTGCTATGCCGGCGCTTACTGGGATACCTGGACTCCCTCCGCTTCCCTGCTCGCTTCCGAAAATGCAAACGCCGAATACCTCGCATACAAGGTCATTCCTGACGGCGCAGAATCCGCCAAGCTCCCTCTGGCCGGCCGTTCTTCCCTGGGCTGGGACGCCATCGCCATTACCACCAACTGCAAGAATGTTGAAGCTGCTGTGAAGTTCATCGATTACTGCGCTTCTCAGGAAGGCCAGGATCTCCTCCTGTGGGGTATCCAGGGCAAGGACTGGGATTTCGTCAACGGTGTGCGTACACCTATCGGTGATATCGTTGCCCGTTATCAGGCGGATCCTTCCAACACCGTGGACCAGACCGGTATCACCAAGTGGACCTGGTTTGTCAAGAACGACGTGCATCCCGATGACGGCACCACCTGCCGCATCTGGTTCAACGAAAAAGACCGCTGCGCAACCTATGCCTATCAGAACCTGACCGACGGCTACTATGACAGCGCTGAATTTGCCGGTCTCGAACCCGCCGGCAGCACCATCGAAGCCCTCATGTATCAGGGTGTCATCGACGCCTTCGATCAGTACTATCCGCGTATGGTCAATGCCGCCACAGTCGAGGACTGCGACGCACTGTATGCTGAAATGCTCTCCGCCATGGAAACGGCCGGTATGTCCGATATCGAAGCCTACATGACCGAAATCTATTTCAACCGCCTCGCTCTGTGGGGCATGGAGCCTATTTCCAGCAAATAATGCTTATCCTCTTCCCGATTTCTTCGGGAACACGGGAATCTGAAGCGGGATCAGACGCTGTCCGGTTTCGGAGCAGCGTCTGATCCGTTCTTCGTTATAAAGGAGATGTGTCGTGTATGTCCAATACAGCCCTTCATGCAAAACCCCATAAATCGCTGAAGTCGCGGCTTTTGGATCAGAAATACCTGTTTCTGCTGATGCTGCCCGGCGTGATCTGGGTTCTGATCATCTGCTACGCTCCGATGACCGGTCTGTACATGGCTTTCACCAATTACAGACCTTCCCAGAACGGCTATTTCTTCGATTTGTTCAATGCCAAGTTTGTAGGATTCCAGTGGTTCCAGTATTTCTTCAGCAAAGACTTTGGCATGATCATGCGTAATACGTTGGCCACCAGTGTCCTGACACTCCTCTTCTCCTTCCCGGCTCCAATCATCCTCGCCGTGATGCTCAACGAACTGAAAAGCGTCCGGCTGAAGAAATTCATCCAGACGGCTTCCTACCTCCCCTACTTCATCTCCTGGGTTATCGCGGCCAACATCTTCCTGACCTTCCTCTCCGGCGGCGGCATCATCAATGACCTGCTGATCAGTCTTGGCCTCACGCATGAACGGATTCTGTTCTTCCAGCACGGCCCCTACTTCTGGTGGATCATGGCCATCGCAAACACCTGGAAGGGCATCGGATACAATGCCATCATCTACCTCTCCGCCATTTCCGG
>ONVN01000139.1 GCA_900321295.1 uncultured Eubacteriales bacterium | reverse complement strand
ACTGCTTTCTATGAGGCCAATCCGAATGCTGAACTCGCCATCGTCCCTGTCAAGGGAAAAATCGATGCTGAAAACAAGTCCACTCCAGGTTATCGTACAGACAACCCCTTCGGCATGATGGTTGGCTTCTCCAGCTTCGCTACCGAAGATCAGATCAAAGCTGCCTGGATGTACATGGAATGGCTCACCCAGGAAGATAATCTCTTCACCTTCCAGTGGGGATTTGAAGGTGACAACTTCAACTATGTTGACGGCCTGCCGGTGAGCGTCTCTGATTACAAGGGCGAACACACCATGGGCTTCAACAACAACAAGGACTACTGGTGCATCACCATTGAAGCCCGCCAGGCTGGTACCATTGAGGACGTGATCTCCAACAACCTGCCTCATGACCTGCCTCAGGACTTCACCGCGGATGTCATCGCCTGGTACAAAGACAAGTGCAAGGTCCGTGACGCCGGCTGGGCCATCGCCAACACGCTCTATTCTGTGAGCATGGAAGCTGAAGCAGAATATCAGACCACGCTGGTCAACCTGTACAAAGAATATCGTGACAAGCTCACCATGTGCCCTGCCGACCAGTTCGATGCTCTGTACAAAGAGTTTGCACAGGCTTATCTGGATGCCGGCTATCAGGAAGTCATCGATGAGCGTGCCGCCGCTTATGCTGCAGGCAACTCCACCCATCTGCTGAACCAGACGGCTGAAGAAGTCGACCTGACCAAGTAAACCTTTTTCCCTCCGGAACCGGGCATGTCCCGGTTCCTTTTTTCTTCTCTGCAGGGAATCAGGATCATCCATCTAAGAGGGGGATGCCGTTGGAACGGCATCCCCCTCTTTTCGATTCATGTTTCAGCTTTCCAAAGGTTTTTTTCCACAAAGAGTTCACGCTTTTTCTCCGCCATCTGGGCATGGCGTTCAATGTAAATGTCAATGTTGCTGACATTGGGCTGGCGCTCGATATGCCCTTCTTCGGGAAAAACGCGCTTCGAAATCCCGCCTGCGCCGAACGCAAGGATGTGCGTATTCTCTTCCATGATATCCACATTGTACTGACAGGCATGTCCGGGCAGTGCATAACCCACATTTTCCTGGTTGCCGGCCATATATTTCTGACGGTAGAGATAATACGGCTTCATGCCAAGCTCTCCCGCCGTTTTCCGTCCCAGGTCCACCATTTCCGCTGCTTCCCGGCCATCAGGAAGCGGCCATTTTTCAATCTGAAGCCGGCTTGTACGTTTAATCGCCAGTGTATGAACCGTCAGGCTTTCCGGTTTCAGCTGCAGGGCACACTCCATGGTATGGGCGAAATCCTCCACATGCTCTCCCGGAAGCCCCGCGATGACATCCATATTGATATGTCCAATCCCGGCCTCCCGTGCCATGGCATAGGCCCGGAAGACATCTTCCGCCGTATGGGCACGTCCGATCACCTGCAGAGTCCGGTCGTTCATCGTCTGCGGGTTGATGGAAATTCTCCGGATGCCCCGTTCGCGGATGGCTGTGAGTTTACGGGCCGTCAGCGTGTCAGGTCTTCCCGCCTCCACGGTATATTCCATGGCCCCCGGAAAACAGTCCATCATCGCATCCAGCAGACGCTCAAACTGATCTTCGTCAAGAGAGGTCGGTGTCCCTCCCCCTACGTACACTGCCCGCAGCTTCTTTGCTGCGTCCTGAAGAATCTGCCGCCCTTTCCGCATTTCCTCAAAAAGGGCTTGCAGATACGGTTCAACCCGCTTTCCGTCTCCGATTTCACCCGATGAAAAGGAACAGTAGGTACACCGCGTGGTACAGAACGGAATCCCGATATAGACATCCGCCCATTCATCTCCGGGCGGCACCAGCTGCTGCTGCACTTCCACGGTCTCCCGGAGGAGATCCGCCTTTCCCGGGAGGATATCGAAGTTTTCCTGCAGCTCTTTCCCCGCCTGATCCATATCAAGCCCGTTCTCCAGGGCTTCATAGAAAAGGCGTGTCGGCCGGATGCCGGTCATGGAACCCCACGGCGGATGGATGCCGGTGACCTCTTTCAGAAGCTGGTAGCAGGTCTGCCGGCACAGCCGCCTGCAGGCCCGTTTGCGGTGCAGTTCACGCAGCCGCACATCCGGGTGGTCCGGTACAGCCTGATGCAGCTCCGCTGTTTTTCCGTCCCCCCTGAACACACAGACGAACGTACCGTTTTCCTCACGCATGATATAGGTAAACCTGCCTTCTGCCCATACGGATTCCGGCAGGGAGAACAAATGCGTCAGATTGGTCAGGTCCAGCTGAATGGTTTCAAGATAGGTCATGGGATCGGTCATCAGCCGTGCCCTCCCAGGATATGATACTTTCCGAAGTAAGGCCTCAGCAGCTTCAGGCTGTTTTCCATATCTTCATCACTCCCGGTGGGCAGGTCTGTCCGTCCGATGCCCATGGACATCACCGTATCACCGGAAAACAGATAGTCTCCGCAAAGGAAGCATACGCTTCCACGGGTATGCCCCGGGGTATGAATCACTTTCAGGGTAATGCCCGCCTCCCGGATTTCATCGCCATCTTCCACAAGGTTGGTCGCTGCGGGACCAACCGCACCTTCCTGGACCAGATAAGAGCTGGCATTGAGTTCGGCATCCTGCAGCATCGGCGCATCCTCCCGGTGGATATACACGCGCGTGTATTTTCCCATCAGGCCGTCCGTTCCGCCAATGTGGTCAAAATGCCCATGCGTAAAAAGGATGGCAGCCACGTTTCTGCCATCCGTCTGCTTCAGAATCTTCGCAGGCTCTGCACCGGGATCAATCACCAGGCAGTCGCTACGTTCGGGAAGATACAGTACATAGCAGTTGGTACGGATCATCCCCACCGGGACAACCCGGATGATCATCTCTTCCATACGCTTCACTCTGTTCTTTTCAGAAATTCTTTTCCGAATCCATCAGGATCGTAACCGGCCCGTCATTGACCAGGGAGACTTTCATGTCGGTCCGGAAGACCCCTGTCTCAACCTGCAGTCCGCTTTCGCGCCAGAGCCCGACCAGCTCCTCATAGAGCCGGTTGGCCTCCTCCGGCCGCGCCGCTTCAATAAAGCTCGGCCTTCTGCCTCCGCGTGCATCCCCGTAAAGGGTGAACTGGCTGACCGCCAGAATCGCACCGCCAACATCCCTGAGGGAGCGGTTCATTTTTCCATTCTCATCCTCAAAGATCCGAAGGTTGGGAACCTTTTCGGCCATGTATCGGACATCCTTGTCCGTATCCCTGGTGCTCACGCCAATGAGCACCATAAAGCCGGGGCCGATCCTTCCCGATTCAACTCCGTTGGAAGTCACAGAAGCCTCTGACACCCGCTGGATTACGCAACGCATTTTCTCACCCCGTAATACGGTATACGTCAATTATTTCGCTCCGCCTCTGCAGCTGCCGGATCACGCTGTCCATCTGTTCACGTGATTTGACCTCCAGCACCAGGCGGATCGTCGCAATCTTGTTCTTGTCCACGCCGGAAGAGGAGGTGCGGATTGAAACACCCATGCCGCCGATGAAGGTGGTCACCTCACCGAGCAGGCCTACGCGGTCATAGGCCATCACCTTGATGGATACGCAGAAAGTTCCGGTCTCCGTATTGGCCCAGGCGACCTTCACGCGCCGCTCCTGATCGGCACTCTGGGCATTGGCACACTCCGCCTTGTGGACCGTGACACCATGGCCCCTCGTGATATAGCCAACGATATCGTCCCCGGGAACCGGAGAGCAGCACTTGGCAAACCGGACCGGGATATCCATGTCTTCATTGCCTTCCAGATAAACACCGTTGGAAATCCGACCCTGGGTCTGGGGCTTGCTGTCCTCGTTTCTGGGAACCTGCGGTTCCCTGGACTTCTGTTCCTCAATCAGGCGGGAAACAACATAACTCGAAGACATGCCTCCGTAGCCGACAGCTCCGAAAATGTCTTCCATTTCCTGGAAGCCATACTTGCGCATCAGGCCCTCATAATATTCAGGCTTGAGCAGGTCGGAAAGCGAAGCGCCGCGGCGCTTGCATTCATGCTCCACCATGGAGCGTCCGATTTCAATGTTCTCTTCCCGGAGTTCCTTCTTCAGATACTGGCGGATCTTGGACTTGGCCTGAGCGGTCTTACAGATCCGGAGCCAGTCCGTGGAGGGGCCTTTCGAGCTCGTGCTCGTCATGATCTCCACACGGTCGCCTGTCTGAAGCTCGGTATCCAGCGGGACCAGCCGGCCATTCACCTTCGCGCCGACACATTTGTTGCCCACCGCCGAGTGAATTGCATAGGCAAAGTCCAGAGGCGTGGCACCCTTCAGCATGGAGATGACGTCACCCTTGGGGGTGAACAGGAACACTTCATCAGCAAAGAGGTCCGTTTTCAGGGTGTCGACAAACTCCTTGGAATCGCGGGTATCACTCTGCCAGTCGAGAATCTGGCGTACCCAGTACAGCTTGCTGTCCAGGTCCGTCGATGCGCCGCCGCCTTCCTTGTAGCGCCAGTGGGCAGCAATGCCATATTCAGCAATCCTGTGCATCTCCCAGGTGCGGATCTGCACCTCAAAGGGAAACGGCATGCGGCGTCCGCCGACCACCGTCGTATGCAGGGACTGATACATGTTGCCCTTGGGAACGGAAATATAGTCCTTAAAGCGCCCCGGCACCTGGTTCCACAGCGTATGGACAATCCCCAGCACGGCATAGCAGTCCTGCACGGAGTCCACAATGACGCGGATCGCAATCAGGTCATAGATCTGATCAAAAGGTTTATTCTGGAGCACCATTTTTTTATAGATGGAATAGAAGTGCTTCGGACGGCCGTCCACATCATAATGGATATGGGCTTCATCGAGCTTGGCCGAAAGCTCTTCAATCACCATGCGGATATTGTTTTCCCTCTCCTGCCGCTTCATGCCGACCTTCTGGACCAGCATCTGGTAGCCGGCAGGGTCAATGTAGCGGAGAGAAAGGTCTTCCAGTTCGGTCTTGATCGCGTACACACCGAGGCGGTGGGCCAGAGGGGCATAAATGTCCAGGGTTTCTCTTGCGATGGCCACCTGACGGTCCGGATTCTGGAAACGCAGGGTACGCATGTTGTGCAGACGGTCTGCCAGCTTGATGAGCACCACGCGGATATCGCGGCTCATGGCAAGAATCATTTTTCGGAGGCTTTCCGCCTGGGCTTCCTCGCGGTTGGCAAAATCCAGCTTGTTCAGTTTGGTGACACCGTCCACCAGCTCGGCAACTTCACTGCCGAACTCGCGCCGGATATCCTCCAGCTCAATGCCTTCACAGTCTTCCACGGTATCATGCAGAAGACCGGCAGCAATGGTGGGAGGATCAATCATCAGTTCTGTCAGAATACTTGCAACAAAGCACGGATGAATGAAATACGGTTCACCGCTTTTTCGTTTCTGTCCTGCGTGCGCTTGTTCTGCAAAGTGATAGGCCTTCTCAACCAGCTGGTATCCTTCTCCGGGATTGTATTTCTTGACTCTGGCAATCATCTGATCCAAAGGCATTTCTTCAAAAACGGAAAACACGGTCATCCTCCTCTCTTTTCATCATCCATGCGGTTTATCGTGCGGCGTTCCGGACATACTGGAGAACCGGGCTGTCATCCGGGGATGCCTTGACGCCCGGAATGCGCTGCACCTTCAGCGGCCGGAGAGTCCAGGTGATCAGTCCGACCTCTGCAAAGGCTTCCAGCGCAAGCATCAGCTGCTCCGCGGTCACATTCAGTTCCTGCATCACCCTGCGGGCATCCAGCGGACCTGCGCACATCACGGTGCTCCGGTAGATCGCCCGAAGCTGGTCGGTATCCATCCGAAGTGCCCTGAGCTCCCCGGAAAAGGTGTCTGCCTTCAGGGTGTGGATTTCCGCGCGGGGGCATTTCTGCCGGATCCACGCATATTCGCCGGGCAGCACATCCCCGTCAATGAGGATGATCTGCTGCCACACATCCTGAAGCTGGGCAAGGTCCGGTGCAAGCAGCAGGGTGTTGAATCCTCGGGGATCCGCAACACGTCCCACTTCCACATCCAGTTCCATTTCTGCCGCCAGCGAGGCTGCCTGTACTTCACTGTGACCGATCAGCAGGGTTCCGCGTTCCCTGCGCACCACGCGGGTTCTCGGAACATTCCGGGGCCTCTCCTCCGGTTCCGGAATTGTAAGTTCTTTCGACGAAAGATATTTGAATTCCTGCAAAAGCGCCGGAAAAATCCTTGTGCCTGCAGGGACCGCAGCTGTTCCCTGGGCTCCCCGCATGGCCATTACCTGCATCTGCGGACTCACCGCCCCCCGGAATTCATTCTTCTGCGGCACGTAAATCACGTCGACCCGATCCAGATGCTGCCCCGCTCTGGCGCCCATCTGAAACGCAATGGCATCCCTCAGGGTGTCCTTTTGCAGCAGCTGCAGTTTCAGGTGCGCTCCGTCTTTTCCCACGGACATGGCCTGCTGGACATGGCAGTCCCTGCAGAGAAACACCGGCGCAGGGTTTCCGAAGCCGGTTGGTTCCATGCATTCAAGCTGCTCGATAAAATCGAGGGTCACATTTTCCAGTTCCAGAGGCATATCGTATTCTGCCACCGGGATCAGCGCACTGGCCTCACAGTTTTCCCGGATCAGCAGATTCAGCCTTCTTCGCAGTTCACCCACAAGCTCCGGCTTCATGGTCAGTCCCGCTGCCTGCTCGTGACCGCCGAAGCGCTCAAACAGGTCGGCACACCGGGAAAGCATGGCATGAATATTGACACCGGGCACGGAACGGCAGCTTCCCACCGCTTTGTCTTCCATATGGCTCAGAACAATCGTCGGAAAATGGTATTTTTCACAGATTCTTCCCGCAGCAAGACCAATGACGCCCGTATTCCAGTTCTCACCCATGACCACGATGCACCGGTCATCAAAGAAATCCGTCTTTTCCTCAATTTCCTGCATGGCCCTGCTGGTAATCTCATTCTGCATGGCCTGGCGTTTCCGGTTGTTTTCCTCGAGATGGGCCGCAATATCCTCCACTTTGTCAGGGTCTTTTTCCGTCAGCAGATAAACGCACTGATCGGCATCCTCCAGCCGTCCTCCCGCATTGATCCGCGGCCCCAGCCGGAATGCAATCTGCGTGCTCGTCATCGGGAGTATGCACTGAGCCTGCCGGATCATGGCATCCAGTCCAGGGCGTTTTTTCTCTGACATTTTCTGCATGCCGAAATGCACGATCACCCGGTTTTCATCAATCAGCGGAACCAGGTCCGCCACGGTACCCAGAGCGGCCAGGTCGATGCATTCCATGACTCCTTCCATACCAAGCAGGGCCTGGCACAGTTTCAGGGCAACACCTGCCCCACAGAGTCTCCTGAACGGATAGGAACCGCACAATGGATTCAGAATGGCATCGGCCGCAACCGGTGTTTCCGGCAGCTGATGATGGTCCGTGACGATCACCGTCATGCCAAGGTCTTTGGCTGCCTGAACTTCCTCATGATTTGTGATTCCGCAGTCCACCGTGATCAGCAGTCCGTGATTGTCCGCAATTTCCTTCACTGCCTGCACATTGAGGCCATAACCTTCACTGTGACGGCTGGGAATCCGGAAATCTGCCCTGACGCCCAGTTTTTCAAAGACATGGAGCATGATGGATGTGGATGTCACGCCGTCGGCATCATAGTCCCCGTAGATCTGGATACCGACGCCTTCCTGCACGGCCCTGCGGATGAGGGCCACGGCCTTGTCCATGTCCTGCATCTGATACGGGTCATAGAGCTCAGTCAGGGAAGGATGAAGAAACGCCTCTGCCTTTTCCGGCGTGTCGATGCCGCGGTTTCGCAGGAGCTGTGTCATCTGTACCGAAAAGCCTTCCATGGGCTCGGAAACCGGGATACCCCTCTGTTTGAATCGAAGCATGTATTACCTCTGGTTGCAAGCATAAATGGCAAAACGGGAGGAACCCGGTCGCATGGGTTCCTCCCGAAAAAGAATCAATCTGAATCAGGCGTTCGCCTTGACTTTCTTGGCGTTCTTCTTGACACGCAGCTTTTCATCAAGCATTGCCCATACATAACCATTGATCATGTTGGCAGAGTACACACCGGAAAGGATACCGATAATGATCGGCAGGGCAAATTCCTTGATGGAGGCAACGCCCATGATGTACAGAGCAACAATGGTGATCAGGGTGGTAATGGTGGTGTTCAGCGTACGGCCAAGGCATTCCTTGACAGAACGGTTGACAACGGTCACACGGTCATCGCCGGGTGTCTTCTTCGTATTCTCACGGATACGGTCGAAAATGACGATGGTGTTGTTGATGGAATAGCCAACGATCGTCAGCATGGCTGCGATGAAGGTGGAATTCATCTGGATGATCGAGCGCAGAAGTACCATGAAGGAGAGCATCATGAGCACGTCATGCAGAAGACCCAGCACGGCAGCAAGGCCGCTGGAGAAATCGAAGCGGATCGCGATGTAGATCAGCATGAGTGCTGCGGCGATCACAACAGACCAGAAAGCATTGGACAGAAGCGTACGTCCTGCAACAGGACCGACATAGTTGACTTCACCGTTCTGGGTGACATCCGGGTATTTCTCGGAAATGCCGGCCACAAAGCGCTGCTGAATGGTCTGCACGTCTTCGGTGGCGATATCCTTGATGCGGATATTCACTTCGTCACGCTTGGCACCCTGAACCGTCACAGCGGCTTCAATGCCCATGCCCTTGAAGACATCTTCTACGTCAGCCTGGGCAACTTCCTTGCCCATGGAATACTGCATGGCCATGCCGCCCGCAAAGTCGATACCCTGGTTGATTCCCAGACCAAAGATGCTCAGAACCAGCGCAAGGGCAAAAATGCAGCAGGATACAGTCAGACAGATCTTGGAACGATTCTTGATAGTCATTTCTGCTCCTCCTCTACGTTTTTCGTCATTGTGCAGTACATCGCAGGCTTATTCAGGCCCACCTTCACAAACCAGGTCATCAGCAGACGGGTGATGACAATGGCGGAGAACATGGACACGATAACACCCAGCAGCAGGGTCTTGGCAAAGCCCTGGACAGAGCCTGTGCCGTACACAAGCAGAACGATGGCTGCAATCAGGGTAGTGACGTTGGAGTCAAGGATAGCACTCATGGCGTTCTTGAAACCGGCGCGGACAGCAGCACGGGCAGGACGTCCGGCACGCATTTCCTCGTTGAAACGCTCGTAGATGATAACGTTGGCGTCAACGGCCATACCAATACCCAGAACAATACCTGCAAGGCCCGGGAGGGTCAGCTGGATGCCGGGGATGACAGCGATGAAGAAGAACAGGAGGAGCATGTAGATGCACAGTGCCCAGGAGGCAACCACACCGTTCATGCGGTAACGGATGATCATGAAAAGCATAACCAGCAGGATGCCGATGAGAGCAGCGCGGATGGAAGTGCTGAGGGCTTCATCACCCAGGGTTGCGGACACGGTATCCACCTTCTGCTGGGTCAGAACCAGGGGCAGAGCACCGGACTGAATCTGAGCAGCAATGGTACGTGCGCGTTCTTCGGAACCCATGCCGTTGATCACACCGTTGCCGTTGGGAATGGCAGACTGAACCGTGGGGCTGATGAGCAGCTCGTTGTCAAGATAGATGGCAATCTGCTTGCCAATGGACTTGGCGGTCATGTCAGCAAAGAGGGATGCGCCTTCGCTGTTGAGCGAGAAAGCAACCTGATGGTCACCCTCAGAATAGAAATAGGTTGCCGTCTGAACCTGCTTGCCGGTCATGAACTCATTGCCGTCCGGATCGCGGAAGGACAGTTCGGCCGGTGTGCCGATCAGATCAAGAACGGCCTGCGGATCGGTAACATCCGGGATTTCCACACGGATGCCGGTGCCGTTGTTGATCTTCTGCACGGTGCTTTCCGGATAGCCCTTATCCGTCAGACGCTGCTGGATAACTGCGATGGTGCCGTCCATGAGTGCATCAAAGTTTCCTTCGATGTCCTTGGGCTGCTCGGCAGAATATTCAACATACACGCCTCCGCGGAGATCCAGGCCCAGAGGCAGGGATTCAGGCCAGTTTTCAGAATTGGTGGTCGGCATCCAGGGAAGCAGCTTGTACAGCCCGCGGCCGTCAAGAGGCATACCGTTGAAGCCCAGATAACCAAATACGATGGTCAGCACCAGCAGCACGCACAGGCCGATAATCGCGCCTGTTTTTCTGTTGGAGCTCTTTCTCTTGCTCATGTACATATTCCTCCATTTAATATTGATATTCTCGGATACACAAAGCACTTGTTGCCCTATCCGGGAACACCCTCCGGAGGACAGACTAAATAAACGGTTTTCTGCCACGTCCGACCTGTCAGCGGCATTCCGTTCCGGTCACGGCAGCACACAGGTGCAATCGGCATCTCCGTCTCGGAGCGCAGGGCTTCTCCCCTTGCCTGCCGCTGTTCCTGTGCAGAAGGCATGGTCTGCGATTCCTGACTCTGAGCCTGTATTGCAAAGAATACCTGCCCCTGGGCAAATTCCGTTTTCTCCTGCGCTTCCGTTTCCGGTCCGCTGATCAGTCCCCGGCCCAACAGGAAGAAAGCCAGCAGAAACAATCCGCTCAGCACAAACAAAAGCGTCTTTTTCAAGTGCTTTCCTCCCCTTTCAGCCGGAATGGCAAATCTGGTCGACATTATACGTTTTCCTCGCTCCTGCGTCAAGCCATGCCCGAGGTCTGTCCGGGGCGCCTCCCCGGAAAACACCGGGTTTTCTGTTTTTTTCCGTTTCCGGATGCAGAAAAAAAACAGCAGGTTTCCCTGCTGCTCTGACGCAATACTCATGCTTTCTGTTCGCCGGAGGATAGAAATTCGACTTCCCGGCAGCTGACTTCCAGGCTTGCCCGGGATGTTCCATCCTTGGAAGTATAAGCACTTGCTTTGACTTCTCCACAGACAAACACTTTACTGCCCTTTTTCAGGAAACGCGCACAGTTTTCCCCCTGGGCACCCCAGACGGAGCATCTGAAGTAGGTCACACCATTCTGTCCATCCGCCTGTTTTGACCCCGGCTGATTCACGGCCAGGGAAAAGGTGCATACACTGATGCCGGAAGCTGTCGCTGCGAGGACCGGGTCCGCCGTCAGGTTTCCGATCAGATAGAGCCGATTCATTTATGGCCACCTCCCAGCGCCTGCGGTCAGGCAAAAATGGTCGAGCAGGCAATCAGAAACTGCGCTGCATAATAGGTTACAAGAATGGCAATCCCATAGATCCTGCTGCTGTTCTTCGTTGCCTGACCGATTCCGATCATGCAGTCGGAAATGACAAACAGAAGACCGCCGATCATCAGGAAACTCTGCCTGGAAGCCGCCAGTGCAGCCATGCAGCAAAGAACCGCTGCATAGCACAGATACATCGGTGCCTGTTCCAGACGGTCCTTCAGTTTGGAATACACAATCAGGATCACGCCAAACAGCGCCAGGAAAACAATCAGTGAAAGAATCTTCACAGGACCTGCCAGCACATACCCGATGCAGTAGAAAATATGTCCCAGGCCAAAAGCCGCCATGCCCTTGAAAAACTGGAATTCCAGAAGCCAGTCCGCAAGTGCGCATACGCACAGTCCGAAGAACAGCAGCCATGCGGATGCGCCGCCGCCCGTCACGGCACCATAGAGCGCCAGAGCAGCACACAGGGATGTCGGGATGATCTTCAGCCCCGCCTTCTGCTTTGCATTCAGACGGCTGTCTTCTTTTTTGATCAGGTAATACACGGCCATGCCGGCCACCAGAATCAGTGCAGAAATCGCAATCATCATATCTTATCACACTTCTTTCCCTGGATTGATCCCATGATACGCTTTTACATTCCTGCTTTCAAGGGCTGACCAAATGTTCTTCCAGCCAGACTTTCAGTGCGTAATTCCAGCCGCCTTTTCGAGCGGTTTTTCCAGCCGGTCCGACAGAAACGCGGCCAGAAGAATCTTGAGGGCATCAAAAGGCAGGAAGGGAAAGACACAGATGGAGAGCGTACTCATCAGGTCCGTTCCCCGGATGACCATGAACCAGACCGTCCCGAAGACATAACAGACAATCACCCCAAGGGCCATGGCTGTACATTTCAGGATGATGCTGTCCCATGCGCGGTGAATCAGAATGGACGCGAGCAGTACGCAGGGAATGTATCCCAGGATATAACCGCCCGTCACGCCGAACAGTTTGCCCGGTCCTCCGCTCATCCCCGAGAAAACAGGAAGTCCGCATAACCCCATCAGAAGATAGACGGCCATGGACAGGACGGCATAGCGCGGCCGCAGAAGCGCTGCACACAGAAGCGGCGGCAGAAGCGACAGGGAGATCGGTACCGTCCCGATCGGGATCGTGATCTGCGCACAGACAGCGGTCAGGGCCGCAAACACCGCACAGAGAACCAGCTGCATTGTCGGGATTCTTTTTTCCTGCTTTGACATTGGGATATGTGCCTCTTTTCTGTAAACCATAAGTTTAAAATACGTTTACGCATTGTAGCACGTTTCCTCATCCTGTCAAGCAGGAAGGAATCTCTCTCAGGCGAATATAGATATTTTGACTGTTTTTCCTGCTGCCTTCCAGCAGGCGTGCATAGGAGGTCTTTCTTTGAACGCACGAAGAAATACCCTTTACAATGTCGCTTACCGCGTATTTTCCATACTGCTTCCGCTTGTCACAGCACCCTATCTTTCGCGCACCGTCGGTCAGACCGGTGTCGGCATCTATAGCTACGCCTGGAACATCTCCTACATTTTTGTCCTGGTAGGAACGCTCGGGCTGGAAAACTACGGCGTCCGCGCTGTTTCCAGGGTACGTGACGATCCCGTGCAGCTGAACCGCACCTTTTCCGCCATCTGGCGCATGCAGCGTATCGTCGCCTCCGCTGCCCTTGTAATCTGGCTGCTCTACGTCTTCCTGATCGCAGAAGAAGAAAAGCCGATTGCACTTTCACTGACGATGATGAGTGTCTCCTGCCTGTGCAACCTGGACTGGTGCCTGATGGGCCTGGATCAGTTCAAACCGATTGCCCTGCGCAATACCTGCGTGAAGCTTCTGGCCGCCGCTAGCGTTTTCCTGCTGATTCACGGACCGGAAGATCTGTGGATCTACGGCTTCTCCTGGTCGCTTGCCACCCTCCTCGGGTGCCTGTCCTGCGGCCTAAGTCTGAAGGGCAGGGTCTCGCCCGTCCGTGTAACGCTCCGGGAAGCATTTTCCCATCTTCCCGCCTGTGCGCTT